>JBBSOS010000066.1:0-10037 GCA_038259505.1 Candidatus Limnocylindrales bacterium
CGACCCCACCGTCCAGGACGCGGCCTATGCGTTCCTGTCGTACATGTCGGCGCCCGCCGAGTCGAACATCGACGTCACCATCGGCTCCACGGGCTTCAACCCCTACCGCATCTCCCAGTTCAGCGACCTGACCCCGTGGTTGGCCGCGGGCCTCAGTGAGGCGGCCGCAACGGACTACCTGGGAGCCATCAAGGCGAGTCTGGAGAGCCCCAACATGGTGCTCGACCTGCGCATCCCGCAGACCGCCGCGTACGAGCAGGATGTGCTCGACAAGGCGGTGGCTTCCTACCTCGTGGGAGACTCCGACGAGGCCGAGACCATGCAGGCCATCACCGATGGCTGGAACGCCATCACGGACAAGGCCGGTCGGGAGGCACAACTGGCGGCCTACAACGCCAGCCTCACGGTCAACCGGTAACCCCTCGAACCGATGGATCCCCGAGGATCGGACCTGACAGGCCCGACACCCGGGGCTGCGGCGACACGCCGGGGGCTCACGGCTCTCGACGGGTTGCGCACGGACGCGCTGGCCAGATGGCTGTTCATCTGGCCAGCCGTCCTGGTCATCCTGTTGCTTTCGATCTTTCCCCTCGTCGCGTCGCTGGTCCTCTCGCTCTCGAACCTGGTGTTCAAGCAGGGTTCCATCGCCATCGACTTCGTGGGCCTGGACAACTTCAACGCCCTGATCTTCGGCACCGAGCGGAAGACCTTCCTGGGCGTGCTCCGCGCCCCCACCCCGCTGGGCTGGCTGCTCGTCATCGGCAGCGTCGCGCTCTCGGTGTGGTGGTTCCGAAGGTCGGTACGCGGCGGCCAGTTGGGACCCTTCGGACTGGTCGTCAGGCTGGGTGCCTGTTGCATCCTGGTGGGCTTCTCGTGGCTGCTTGCCCAGGCCCTGCTGGGCCAGGGCGGCCGGCCGGGTGCCCTCATCGTGACCATGATCTTCGTCGCTGGCGGTATCGCGCTGCAGTACGTGATGGGGCTGGTGCTGGCACTGCTCGCAGTGCGCAGGATCCCCGGTCGACGGTTCTTTCGGGTCGTGTTCCTGATCCCGCTGACCATCACGCCGGTCGGGGTCGGCTACATGCTGCGGATGATGACCGACACCAACATGGGGCCCATGGTGCCCATCTTCCGGGCACTCGGCATGTCGCAGTACACGTGGGTCAACGATGCCTGGTCGGCGCGCCTGGTGGTCATCCTCGCGGACTCGTGGCAGTGGATCCCGTTCATGTTCATCGTCCTGCTCGCGGCCATCGAAGGGCAGGACCAGGAGGTCCTGGAGGCCGCGTTCGTGGACGGCGCCACGCGCCGACAGGCGTTCCGGCACATGACCGTGCCCGCCATCGTGCCCGTGAGCACCACCCTGGTCCTCATCCGCATGATCGAGTCCTTCAAGATGATCGACATGCCCAACATCCTGCTGGGTGGCGGGCCAGGCACGGCGACCCAGACGCTGGCCCTCGAATCCTACTTCTCGTGGCGCACACTCGATCTTGGCCGATCGGCCGCGATCGCGTACCTGCTGCTCATCACCGTGACCATCGTTGCCGCCGCCTACGGCAGCCTGGTCCGCCGCCGCGCGGAACTCGCGGCATGACGCGCCAGGGCCGGGTGCGAGGGCGCTCGCGATGATGCACCCGTTCCGTCGACGCTCCGCCATGGACGTCTCGCCACTGGCCAAGTTCGGCGGCTGGCTGGTGCTCGTGCTCTGGGCGTTCCTCGTGCTGTTCCCGCTGTACTGGCTGTTCGTGACCTCCTTCAAGACGTCCGACACCGTCGGTCGAGGACCCTTCTATCTGCCCTTCGTCGACTTCGAGCCGACCCTCGATGCGTGGCGAGATGTCCTCGTCAACCACGGCTCGGAGACCCTCCGGCCATACCTCAACACGATCGTGATCGGCTTCGCCAGCGCGGTGGTGACGGTGCTGCTGGGCGCCACGAGCGCCTACGCACTGGTGCGCTTTCGGTATCGGCCGCGCCTGGGCATCATCGGCCTGTTCATGGGCTGCATGGTCGGTCTGTTCATCGCCGTCGCGCTGGGCGTTCCCTGGCTGGTGGCGGTGGTCTCGGCGCTCGCCGTGTTCGCCATCCTTGCCCAGACCATCGGCCGGCGCTTTCATCGTTCGCTGGGCAACAACGACATCGCCTTCTGGCTCATCTCGCAGCGCATCCTGCCGCCCATCGCGGTGGTCCTGCCGCTGTTCGTGCTGTACCAGCAGGTCGGTCTTCTGGACACCCAGTTCGCCATCGCCATGACGTACGTTGCGTCCAACCTGCCCATCGCCGTGTGGCTGATGCGCGACTATTTCGCCTCGCTGCCAGTGGAGCTGGAGGAGTCGGCGGCCGTGGACGGGGCATCCATCTACCGCATCTTCCGGTCGATCGTGCTGCCCCTGGCCGTACCGGGTCTGGTCGCGACCTTCCTCATCGTGCTCATCTTCGGCTGGAACGAGTACCTCATCGCGAACATCCTGTCGAGCGCGAACGCCCAGACCATGCCCCTGCTCATCGTTGCCCAGGACGCCACCCGTGGACCCCAGTGGTGGACCATGTCGGTGCTCGTCTTCATCATGATCATCCCGGTCGTGATCATGGCCATCGTCCTGGAGCGATACATCTCGCGCGGCCTCCTGGTCGGCGCCCTCAAAGGCTGAAGGGAGACGACCGATGGCTGGATCGCTGACCATCACGCGCGTCGAGACATTCGATGTCCGGTTCCCCACGGCACGCGCGCACGATGGCTCGGACGCCATGAACCCGGACCCGGACTACTCCACGGCATATGTCGTGCTGCACACATCCGGGCCAGCGCTCGAGGGTCATGGATTCGCGTTCACCATCGGCGAGGGCACGGACATCTGCGTGGCTGCCATCCGGACCTTGGGCACGCATCTCGATGGCCTGATCCTCGAGGACGCGTTCGCCGACATGGGCGCCTTCTCGCGCAGGCTCACCGGTATCAGCCACCTGCGCTGGCTGGGTCCCGAGAAGGGCGTCATCCACCTCGCCACTGCCGCCGTGCTCAACGCGGTCTGGGACCTGTTCGCAAAGTCCCGTGGACTGCCCCTCTGGCGGCTCGTGGCAGGCATGACGCCCGATGAGCTGGCCCGCCTGGTCGACTACCGATACCTCACCGACGCCCTGACGCCCGACCAGGCGCTGGGCATCCTGCGTGCGGCGGAGGCCGGCAAGGCCGAACGCATCACGCGACTGGAGGCGACCGGTTATCCCGCCTACACCACGTCGGCAGGTTGGCTCGGCTATGACGATGCGAAGGTGCGCCGCCTCTGCGAGGAGGCGCTCAGGGACGGCTTCAGCCACTTCAAGCTCAAGGTGGGCAGGAACCTCGACGACGACCTGCGTCGGACCCGCATCGCGCGCGAGGTCATCGGCCCCGATCGAGAGTTGATGCTGGACGCGAACCAGGTCTGGAGCGTGCCCGAGGCGATCGAATGGATGGCATCCCTCGCCGAGGTCCGCCCGATGTGGATCGAGGAGCCGACGAGCCCCGACGACATCCTCGGCCATGCGGCCATCGCACGGGCCATCGCGCCCATCAAGGTGGCCACCGGCGAGCATGTCCAGAACCGGGTGATGTTCAAGCAGTTGTTCCAGGCAGAGGCCGTGTCATTCGCCCAGATCGATGCCTGCCGACTGGCCAGTGTCAACGAGGTGCTCGCGGTCCAGTTGCTGGCCGCCCGATTCGGGGTGCCGGTGTGTCCCCATGCCGGTGGTGTGGGCCTGTGCGAGCTGGTGGTGCATCTCGCGGCCATCGACTTCGCGTGCGTGAGCCGCACGATGGAGGGCCGTATGGTCGAATGGGTGGACCATCTCCACGAGCAGTTCCTGGAGCCAGCCCGGGTATCGAGGGCACACTACGTGATGCCCCGGATGCCCGGCTACGCGCAGTTGCTGCCCGGGTCGATGGATCGCTTCCGGTACCCCGATGGCTCGTTCTGGATCGAGGACCGGAGACCGTGACCGACAGCCGACGAGAGGGAGAGACGCGTGGCGAATGAGGAACGATTCCTGGTCACCGGCGCGATGGGCTGCATCGGGGCGTGGGTCGTCCACCAGCTGGTCCAGGAGAGGACCGCAGTGGTGGTGTTCGACCGCTCCGGCGACGCCCGTCGGCTTCGAACGCTGCTGACCCCGGACGAGCTCACGAGCGTGAC
Organism: Candidatus Limnocylindrales bacterium; assembly: GCA_038259505.1. GTDB lineage: Bacteria > Chloroflexota > Limnocylindria > Limnocylindrales > CSP1-4 > JAFMJV01. The sequence continues at coordinate 4,176 of JBBSOS010000066.1, forward strand.
GTCCGTGACCGGCGACATCACGGACGGCGAGTCGGTCAGCCGGGCGCTCGATGACCATGGCATCACCAATGTCATCCATCTCGCCGCGCTGCAGGTGCCCTTCTGCCGTGCCGATCCGGTCCTGGGCGCCCAGGTCAATGTCGTGGGCACGGTCGTGGTCTTCCAGCAGGTGAGCGAGCGGCTGGAGCGCATGGCCCCCGTCATCTACGCAGGGTCCGTGGGCATGTTCGATGCCGCGGATGCGGACTCGGAGTCGCATCGACTGATGGCCGATGCGTCGGCCCACCCGGCCAACCTGTATGGCGTGTACAAGCTCGCCAACGAGGGCACGGCCCGGGTCTACTGGCAGGACCACGGTGTGTCAAGCTTCGGCATCCGGCCGATGACCGTCTATGGGCCGGGTCGCGACCAGGGGATGACCAGCACCCCGACCAAGGCGATGGTGGCGGCCGTGCTGGGTCGTCCGTATCACATCTCATACGGGGGCAGCACGCTGTACCAGTACGCGCCGGACGTGGCAGGCACGTTCATCGCGGCGAGCAGGGCGCGCCTGGACGGCGCCCATACCGCGAACATGGGCGGGACGGTCGCCCACATGCGCGACGTGGTGGCGCTCATCGAGCGGGAGGTGCCAACGGCTCGCGGCACCATCACGCACGCGGAGCAACCACTCCCCTTCCCTGCTGACATCGACGCCAGTGGTCTCGCGCCGCTCGGAGAGGTGCCACTCACGCCGTTCGCCGACGGGGTCGCCCACACGATCGCCCGCTACCGGAGTCTGGCCGCCGAGGGCCGCCTGGTCGCGGCCGAGCAGGGTCTCGACCCGACCTGACCGAAGCCCCGGCGCGTGACCGAAGCCCGCCGGCGCGTGACAGGTCCGGCGCGGGGCCGCAGTCCCGGCGCGGGGACCGCGGGGTCACCTGTGCGCGACTCGCTGACCGCGTGGCGACCCCACCGCATCGCCATCCTGCATCACGATCTGGCCGCGGATGATGGTGGTCACGGGCGCGCCACGCATCTGGCACCCCCGGAATGGCGTCAGCGACTGCCGGCCATGCAGCCGCGCCTCATCGATCGTCCACGCTCGACCCGTGTCGAGGAGCGTCAGGTCCGCATCCGCGCCCGGTTCCAACCGCCCCTTGGCGCGCAGCCCCCAGACCCGGGCGGGCGCGGCCGATATGACCTCCACGAAGCGCTCCAGGCTCAGGTGACCCGCGTCGACGCCAAGGGTGAGCAGCACCGCGACGCTCGTCTCGACCCCGGCGGCCCCAGCATGCGCAGCCCAGATGTCTCCGCCGAGCTTCTCCGCGGCCGTGTGGGGTGCGTGATCGGAAGCCACCATGTCCACCCGTCCAGCTGCGAGCCCCCTGAGGAGCGCCTCGCCGTGGCCATCCTCCGCCAACCGGACGGGTGGGTTCATCTTCATCCGCGGACCCACGTCGGTCATCTGCTCACCGCCAAGGAACAGGTGGTTGACGCTCACCTCACAGGTCATGTCCACACCCCGCGCACGCCATCGTTCGATGGCCGCCAGCCCGTCCCGCGACGACAGATGGACGATGTGCACGGGGCATCCGGTCTGATGGGCCAGGGCACCGATGCCCTCGATAGCGGCGACCTCGGCCTCCACCGGACGGGCATCGGCATGGACCACTGCGTCCACACGACCCGATGCGCGCAGTCGTGCCGTCGCCTGGGTGACGATCGCCTCGTCTTCGGCGTGCACGGCCAGGCGCATGTCGAGTTCGCCGATGATGCGCATCGCCCGGCGCAGCGTCGCCTCGGACGGTGCCGGGAGGCCACCGGTCGTGGGCCCCAGGAACGCCTTGAATCCGATGACCAGGCCGGCATGGGCCAAGGGCTCCAGCTGCCCGATGGAGCTGTCCACCACCAGTCCGAACAGACCGATATCGCACCACGCATCCCGAGCCCGTTCGAGCTTGTCGGCCGCGCGCTCGACCGAATCGGTCGGCGGATCGGTGTTGGGCATGTCCAGCACGGTCGTGACGCCGCCTGCGATCGCGGCCCTCGATCCGCTCTCGAAGTCCTCCTTCGCCGGGAAACCCGGGTCACGAAAGTGCACGTGTCCATCGACGACGCCGGTCATCACGTGGCGGTCCCGGGCGTCGACGACCTGGTCAACCGATGCGTCGACGAACGCACCGGGCTCACCGATGGCCGCGAACACGCCATTCTTGATGGCGATGTCCTGAAAGCTCCGTGAGTCGGGGGTCACGACGACGCCACCCGTCACGACCAGGTCGAGATGCTGCTGCATGGTCCACGCATGATGGCGTCGCCGTACACTCGGCGTGTGAGCCGTCGTTTCCGCTTCCGCCAGGTCGATGTGTTCACGGATACGCCGCTGTGCGGGAACCCCCTCGCGGTGTACGTGGACGCGGACGGGCTGAGCGATGCCGAGATGCAGGCGCTCGCGCGCGAGATGAACCTGTCGGAGACCGCCTTCGTGCTGCAGCCGACGCCCGCCGGTGCCGCGGCCGGCGCGAGCCATCGGTTGCGCATCTTCACGCCGGGCATGGAACTGCCGTTCGCAGGGCACCCCGCCATCGGTGCCGCGTGGGTGCTTGCGGACGAGGGCATCATCGCCCTCGAGGGCTCGCAGCACCTGGTCCGGCAGGAGCTTGCCGCCGGGGTCGTGCAGCTCGCCGTCGGCGTCACGAACAGGGACGGCACGGCACGGCCCACCGCCGTGACCATCATCCATGACACCGTGGAGCTGCTCCAGCGTCTGGACGGGGATGAGCTGGCCGACCTGTGCGAGGCCCTGGAGGTCCCGTCGAACCAGATCGCGTGGCGCAGCGGTGGTCGCGTCCGCAAGGCACGCCCGCAGGTCATCTCTGCCGGCCTGCCGCACCTCATCGTGCCCATCGCCGATCGCGAGGTGCTCATGGACATCGACCATGAGCGGCGCGCCTATGTCGCCGAGATCTGCCACTCCATGGGCTGTGATAGCGCCGCTCTCGTGGCGCCGGGGAACAGCGGCGCCATCCCCGATGCGGACGTGTCCGTTCGCCTCTTCGATGCGGGTGCGCTGCGCATCGATGCGGACCCTGCCACGGGTGCCGCAGCGGGGCCCATCGCGGTGTTCCTGGGGCAGCTGGTGCCCACCCTGGGGACTCGCTTCGATGTGGTCATCGAACAGGGCGCGGAACTGGGCCGTCCCTCACGATTGACGGCCTCGGCCGCGTTCCAGCGTGACGGAGCTCCGGCAGAAGTGCGCGTGACGGGGGATGTGGTGCCGCTCATCGAAGGCTGGGTCAGCCTGCCCTGACCCCGATCCGGCCTGTCATGGTCGGGCACCCAGGGGCTCCAGCCGGGCCAGCGTCTCGCGCAGGAACGCCTCGTCGTGTGCATCGTCATCCACGTGCAGGGCCCGGTCCTGGGCCCATCGGAACACGCCGAAGCAGAGCCCGGCCAGCGCTGCGTCGCGCCGCCACTGCTCGATGCCGGCCGACGGTGGTTCGTCGAGGTATGCCGGCGTGATCGCGTCCGCAGTCGGCCAGCCCAGGAAATAGCCGATGGCGGCGAACTCCCATGCGGCCGGGCCGACCAATGCCTCACCGAGGTCGATGAAGCCGAGGACGCCGTCGGCATCGAGGATGTTCTCCTCGTGCAGGTCCGAGTGCAGCGGGACCGCAGGCGCCTGCACGAGGGCGGCCGCTACCGGACCAGCCCATGGCTCGAGCAGTGCCCGGAGCGGGGGGCGCTCGACGAGTGCCGGGTGCTCATCAAGACGCGCGCCACCGAGGGGCCAGAGGGGTCGCTGCGCCCACTCCTGGAGACCAGTCGCAGGGTCGGCCGCGCTGCCCCGGAGCACACCGTCCGTCATGCGGAGCCCGCCGAAGCCCTCGATCGGGAGTCCGTGGAGGACCCGCAGGAACCCGGCGATGACCGGCGCCGCACGTGCGTGCTCCGTCGGTGCGAGCGGAGCGCCGTCGATGCCGGTCATGAACGAGAACGCCGGACCGGACCAGCCATCGAGCTGCCAGTCGCCCTTGATCGGCTCTGGCACCCTGGCACCGGCCGCGGCCAGGCGCGCGGCGAGCGCATGCTCCATCTCGTAGCTCGCATCGGCATCCGGCCAGTCACGTGCGATCCGCAGCGCGAACCACGGCTCGCTATGCCCGATGCGCCAGGCCTCGCTGGCGAGGCCTGCGCCGAGCGGCAACAGGTCGGCATCCTCGATGCCCAGCGCAGCCAGCACGCGCCACACCGTGGCGTCACGGTCCCGTCTCATCCCGCCTCATCCCTCCTCGCCCTGCCGGCGTCGGACGTCGGGCTCGGAACGGCTCCGGGGGGTCACGCACCGGCCGGTTCGGGCGCCTTGGGGTAGCAGCCCATGACCCGGACATCCACGGCGGCGGCCCGGAGCCCCGCGAGGGCCGCAACCTGGTCCGGCGCCGACATGTCTGCGTCCAGGTCGATCCAGAAGACGTACTCCCAGGTGTGCGTGCGGCTGGGCCGCGATTCCAGCTTGGTCATGTTGAGTCCGTGGTCCGCGAGCACGTTCAGGACCCGCACCAGGGTGCCGGGCTCGTTGCGCACCGAGACGAGCAGCGTGGAATGCATCGGACACGTGGGGTCCGGTGGGCGGGCCTCGGGCGCATCAGGTGACGCGAGGACGAGGAAGCGGGTGCGGTTTCGCGGCTCGGACTGGATATCCGCGGCGAGGACGTCCAACCCGAACAGCATGGCGGCGCGGGGCGATAGCACCGCCGCGGACCCCGTCTCATCGCGATCCGCGATCATCTTGCCGGCGCCGGCCGTGTTGGTCGCCGCGAGCAGGTTCCAGTCACGCGTGCGCAGGAACAACTCGGCCTGGCCGAGCGCCTGGATATGCGAGTAGACCCGCTCGATGTCCCCGATCCGCTGGCCCGGCAGTGCCGCGAGGCACAGTCGCACCGGGACGATGACCTCGCCCACGATGACGACCGGTGCCTCGGCCAGCAGGTCCTGGACCTGCTGCACCGTGCCGAACACCACGTTCTCGATGGGCACCACGCCCTGGTCGATGGCACCTGAGGCGACCGACTCGACCACGTCCCGGAACGCCGGTAGACGCACGATGTCGACGGACCCGCCGAAGTACGCGATCGCGGCATCCTCCGCGAACGATCCGGGCTCACCTGGGTACGCGACCCTCAGCCGGGTCAGAACACCATCCCATCCGATCGTCATGGCGCCAAGGGTAGCGTCCCGCATCCGGGGACAGCGCCGCCCGGGTAGCCGTCACCCGCTGGTGGGCAACCGCCGTTCGTCGCGGCGGCGGAGCGCGGCACCCGTCTTCCAGATGGCGTACTCGAGGGAATCGCCGAGTGCCTGGGCCGAGGCCGCGATGATGTCCGTGGCCGAGCCCATCGTCGACCATTCGAGAGCGCCTGCGGTGGAGGTGATGACGACCCGGGTACGGGCGGCGGTCGCGGCATTGCCATCGAGGATGCGCACCTTGTAGTCGACCAGGTGCACCGCCTCCAGCTCCGGATAGAACGCGGCGAGGGCCTTACGCAGGGCGCTGTCCAGCGCGTTCACGGGGCCGTTGCCGTTGGCAGCCGTATGCAGCACCTCGCCATCGACCGCGACCTTGACGGTCGCCTCCGCCAGTTGCTCGCGACCCTCGCGCTGTTCCACCAGCACGGTGTAGTCGACCACCCGGAACGGTGGCGCGTAGTCCGATCCGTGCCGCCGGATGAGCAGCTCGAACGACGCCTCCGCGCCCTCGAAGGCGAGCCCATCGGCCTCCATCTGCTTGATGAGCCGCGACAGCACCTGGGCATCGACCACACCCTCGAGCTGCATGCCCAGTTGCTCGGCCCGGATCCGGGTATTGGCCTTGCCGCCCAG
>JBBSOS010000067.1:0-10028 GCA_038259505.1 Candidatus Limnocylindrales bacterium
AAGGTCGGACCGCCGCTCCGCCACCGACTGCTCCACGGTATCGCGAAGCTGGGCAGCGTCGATGCGATATGGCTCGCCCGCGATGACACCCAGCTGCATCAGGGTCGCCGGGTCGACGGACCACAGGCCCAGGGCATCGAAGAGGCCGCCGTTGTCATGGATACGCTGGGCAGCAGCGGCCAAGGCCTGACCGGTCTGCGGGTCGCGATCGACGATGCTCGCTGTGGACGGCACGGGCTGGTCCGGATCGCTCGAGACGCGCTCGAACCCGGGCGGCAGCAGCACGGTGTAGCCCAGGAACGGCATCGACTGCTTCACCCAACCGCCGGTATCGACGGGCACGGACGTGGCTGCGGGGCTGGTGCCAGGCGACCGCAAGGTGGCCCCAGGCGACTGCGCCGCGGTGATCCCGCCGAGCGGTCCGACACTGGCGGCGGCGCCCAACATGGAGGCGGCCACGGCGAGCATCGCGATGGTGCGGCCACGAACACGGTTGCTCATCGAGGCATCGTGCCCCAGTCGTGTCCAGCCCGCTGGCGGGAGGGCGGGCGGTGGATGTGTCCCGTGACAGGCGGACCCGTCCGGGCGTCCCGATCACCCGCGGTAGACTGCCGCCCGGAGTGGCTTCGCGCCGCCCGCGTGCCTCCCGGGGATGTAGCTCAGCTGGAAGAGCACTGCGTTCGCATCGCAGGGGTCAGGGGTTCGAGTCCCCTCATCTCCACCAACCCCTGTCCTCACGCGGTCTGCTCGCTGCTGACGGTATCGTCAGCAGCGTCGTCTCGCGCGGCTTGATCGCCTGGGAGTCGAACGGACGGACAACGGCGGACGTATCGGGTCCGGCGGACGCCTCGGTCGCCCATCTCCGACGTATGGATGCAGGATCGCGACAGATCAGCGGACGAAGGCCAGCGGCGATGGCGGAATCGCCGCCGCGATCGGCTTCCTCCGCCCGTTCGATCACTCGTGTGTCATTCGCCTGCCCAGCTCGAGCTCGGTCAGTCGTCGACGCGCCCGTGGCCACCTTCGGGCCCGGACCTCGGTACCCCGAGACAGCGCAGAGGTACCCATCGCGCGCGCCACCGATCGAGGGGTACCGTACTCCGATGCACCGCACCCTCCGGACCAGATCCCGACTCATGGCCGCGGTCTCGCTCGCGCTGCTCCTGGGGACGATGATCACCAGTGGCGCTGCAGCCGCAGATCCGCATCGGTGGATCCCCAAGCCAACGGCGACATTCCAGTACCAGCTCTCGGGGGCCATCGACACCGGCGTGGACGCCAAGGTGTTCGATGTCGACGCGTTCGACGTCACCAGGCGGACGATCAGCCAGCTCCACGCACGAGGCAAGCGCGTCATCTGCTACGTCGACGCGGGCTCGTGGGAGTCCTACCGGCCCGATATCGACAGCTACCCCGACGACATCCTGGGCAAGGCGGTCGATGGCTGGCCTGATGAACGATGGCTGGACATCCGTCGTCTGGATGTGCTCAAGCCGATCATGCGACACCGCGTCGACCGATGCGCGGCCAAGGGATTCGACGGCGTCGAGTACGACTGGACCGACAGCTATCTCCAGGACGCGGGGTTCCCACTGACCCGGGACGACCAGTTGGCCTACGACCGATGGCTCGCGTGGCTGGCCCACGATCGAGGGCTCTCGGTGGGTCTGAAGAACTCGGCGCCGCTCGTGCGCTCAGTCGTGGGGAGATTCGACTTCGTCATCACCGAGCAGTGCTTCCAGTACCGCGAGTGCAGGCTGTACCGGCCGTTCCGGGATGCGGGGAAGGCCCACTTCGATGTGGAGTACCACCTCCGCCGCGATGAGTTCTGCGACACGGCCCACGCCCACGGTGTCAGCGCCATCCGCAAGCATCTGTCCCTGCACGTCTGGCGCCGCGCCTGCTGACCAGCCCGATCCGATCAGGAGCCCTCGACGTCGTCCTGGACCACCAGTCGCGCGATCTCGGCGAGTGTCCGCTCCAGGCCGGCATCGATCCCGCCGTTCTCCGAGACCCGCTCCGAACTGATATGCACCTCGACCGTCGACTGGTCGTCCTGGCCGGAGACCTGCAGCCAGCCGTGATAGTCGTTGGGACCCTCGGACGACCACTCGATGCGGTTGGCCGCCTCGTCCACGTGGAACGCAGCGGTGCCCGCGACGTCACGGCCGTTGACATCCGCGGTCACATGGACCTCGTCGCCATCCGGTCGGGGCTCGGCGGAGGTCATGCCCGGGAAGTAGCGCGGCAGGTTGCGCACCTCCGAGAGATACGCGAACAACTGCTCCGCTGGCGCATCGATCGTCTGGCGCCGGGTGTACTCCGTCATCTCGTCTCCTGCTGTCGGCTCCGTCCCGCCGCGATGCTGACGGCCGGGGCCGACCGATCGCGGTCGCCAGACGGGCCCAGGGTGTTGCGATCGGGTGGCAGAACGGCGCCCGGTCCACAGGCGCGCTCTCTATGGTGGGTGTAGATTATCTAGATGCCATTGAATATCGATGCTGAGCGTGAGGAACGGACCGCTCGGCAGGCGACCGGCCAGCGGCACCTCGCCGATGAACTCCTGAAGGAATTGACGTCGTGGAAGCCTCGCGACCGGATGCGCATGTTCCACGCGTGGCACCAGGAGGGTGTCAGCATCGTCCAGTTGAGCGCCGCCAACCTCCTCACCGTCGAGGGACCCATGCCCATGGGCCGACTCGCCGAGTCGCTCGGCATCTCGGTGGCCAGTGCCACAGGGGTCGTCAGCAGGATGGAGGAGCGGGGACTCGTCATCCGACACCATGATGCGACCGACCGACGACTGGTGATCGTCGGGGCGGCCGATGGCGCCACGGACCTGTTCCGTGCGCTGGAGCAGGCTCGGCGGGACGAACTGTCACGACTCGTGGCGGAGCTTACGGAGGAGGAACTCTCGGGATTCCTCGTCGGTCTCCGAGCGCTTCGCGCCGCCCGCGAGCGGATGGAGGCACCTGGCACATGACCGGTCTGCTCCGCACCTATCTTCGGCCGTATCACCGGCAGATCGTGATCGTGCTCGTGATGCTGCTCATCCAGTCCGTCGCGCAGCTCTACCTGCCGAACCTCAACGCGGACATCATCGACAAGGGGATCGCGACCGGCGATCAGCAGTACATCCTGGGGGTGGGGGCGTTGATGCTCGCGGTGACGCTCGTCATGGGTGCTGCCGCGGTGACGGCTGTGTACTTCGGCGCCCGGGTCGCGATGGGCTTCGGGCGCGACCTGCGTGCGGCGATCTTCGGCCAGGTGGAGTCGTTCGCCAAGGTCGAGATCGACCACTTCGGCCCGGCGTCGCTCATCACGCGCAACACCAACGACGTACAGCAGGTCCAGACCGGCGTGTTCATGGGCCTAACGGTCATCGCGACGGCGCCGCTCATGATCATCGGCGGCATCGTGCTCGCGGTCCGCGAGGACCCGCTGCTGTCGCTACTGCTCGTGGTCATCCTGCCCCTGATGATGCTCGTCATCGGGCTCACCATGTGGCGCGCCGTGCCCCTGTTCCAGGCCATGCAGCGCAGGGTCGACCAGATCAACCAGGTGATGCGAGAGACACTCTCGGGCGTGCGGGTCATCCGTGCGTTCGTGCGCACGCGCTACGAGGAGCAACGGTTCGACGTCGCCAACACGGAGTTGTTCGCCTCGGCCATCGGGGTCAACCGTCTGTTCGCCATCACCATCCCGGTCCTGACCCTGATCATGAACCTGTCCACGGTCGCCGTGATGTGGTTCGGGGCACAACGGGTCGTCGAGGGCGCGATGAACATCGGCAACCTGACGGCGTTCCTGCAGTACGTCCTCCTGATCATGTTCTCGGTCCTCACCGCGGTCCTCATGTTCATCCTCGTGCCGCGTGCGGCGGTCTCATCCGGACGGATCCGCGAGGTGCTCGACACCGGAACGTCCATCGCCGACCCGGAGCGTCCCATCCGGCTCTCCATCGCGGCCGCGGCGGGCGTCGTGGAGTTCCGCGATGTCAGCTTTAGCTATCCGGGTGCCGAGCAGCCGGTCCTGAGCGACATCTCGTTCACGGCCTCGCCCGGCAAGACCACCGCCATCGTGGGTAGCACCGGCAGCGGCAAGTCGACGCTCATCAACCTCATCCCGCGCCTGTACGACGTCACCGGGGGCACCGTCCTCGTCGACGGCGTCGACATCCGGCAACTGGACCGCGCGGACCTCTGGCAGCGCATCGGGTTCGTTCCCCAGAAGTCGTTCCTGTTCAGTGGAACGGTCGCCAGCAACCTCCGCTACGGCGACCCGGACGCCACCGACGAGGATCTGTGGCGGGCGCTGGACATCGCCCAAGGCCGCGACTTCGTGGCGACCATGGACGGCCAACTGGAAGCGCCCATCACCCAGGGCGGCACGAATGTGTCCGGCGGCCAGCGCCAGCGGCTCGCCATCGCGCGAGCCATCGTGCGTCGCGCGTCGGTGTTCGTGTTCGACGACAGCTTCTCGGCGCTCGACTACGCCACCGACGCCCGACTGCGTGCGGCGCTCTCCCGTGAGCTGCGGCACACGACCGTCATCATCGTGGCCCAGCGCGTCGGCACCATCCGGAACGCCGACCAGATCATGGTCATGGACGGCGGCCGCGTGGTCGGCATCGGCACCCACGCCAGCCTGCTGGCCAGCAATGAGACGTACCAGGAGATCGTCTATTCGCAGTTGTCCCAGGAAGAGGCCGCGGCATGACGACGCGCGGCGCGGGGACAGGCGGTCCGGGCGGTCACGGCGGACCAGGGGGCCGGACCGGTGCGCCGGGTGCCCCCGGCGGTCCGGGCGGTCACGGCGGTCGGCCGGGCGGCGGACCCGGCATGATGGGCATGCGCATGGGCATGCCGGTCGCCAAGGCCAATGATGCGCGCGGCACCTTCTTCCGCCTGCTCGGCACGCTGCGACCCGAGGCGCCACGCATCGCGGTCGTCATCCTGCTCGCGATCGGCAGTGTCTTCTTCGCCATCCTCGGGCCCAGCCTGCTGGGCGAGGCGACCAACGTCCTGGTCGCGGGCCTGTTCCCGGGCTCCGGGGGCCTCGACACCGGCGCGCTCGCGGCCGTTCTGGGCAAGCTCGCAGGCGTCTACATCGTCAGCTCGATCCTCGCCTGGGCGCAGGCCTGGACGATGGCCGGCGTCACGCAGCGGAGCGTCTACCGGATCCGCCAGGATGTCGATCTCAAGCTCAGCCGCCTGCCACTGCGAACGTTCGATACCCGACCACGGGGCGACCTGCTCAGCCGCGTGACCAACGACATCGACAACATCGGCCAGACGCTGCAGCAATTCCTGACGCAACTCATCACCGCGGTCCTGACCATCATCGGGGTGCTCGTGATGATGCTCATCATCAGTCCCCTGCTGGCCCTCATCTCCATCCTCGCGGTGCCCCTGTCGCTGTTCCTGACCGCGATGATCGCCAAGCGCTCACAGCCCCAGTTCGTGCGTCAATGGGCGTCGACCGGGACCCTCAACGGGCACATCGAGGAGATGCACACCGGCCACACCATCGTGAAGCTGTTCGGTCGGCAGCAACAGGCCGTCGAGACATTCGAGGTCGAGAACGCGCTGCTCTATGAGTCGAGCGCCAAGGCGCAGTTCATCTCGGGCATCATCCAGCCGGCCCTCACCTTCGTGTCCAACCTCAACTATGTCGCGATCGCGGTCATCGGCGGCCTCCAGGTCGCGACCGGTGCCATGTCACTGGGCGATGTGATCGCCTTCATCCAGTACGCCCGACAGTTCACCTTCCCCATCATGCAGGTGGCCAGCGTGTTCAACCTGCTTCAGTCCGCTATCGCGTCTGCGGAGCGCGTCTTCGAACTCATGGACGAGTCCGAGCAAAGCCCAGAACCGGTCGCGCCGGTGGCGGCCCGCGCTCCCGTTGGGGCCGTGTCATTCGAGGATGTGGCCTTCCGGTACGAGCCGGAAACGCCCCTCATCGAGCATCTCGATCTCGATGTCACACCCGGCAGCACGGTGGCCATCGTGGGTCCGACCGGCGCCGGCAAAACCACCCTGGTCAACCTGCTGATGCGCTTCTACGAGATCGATTCGGGGACGATCCGGATCGACGGCGTGGACACCCGCGAGATGACCCGCGACGCGCTTCGGAGCATGTTCGGGATGGTGCTGCAGGACACGTGGCTGTTCAAGGGCACCATCCGCGAGAACATCGGATATGGGCGCACCGAGGCATCAGAGGCAGACATCCTCGCGGCCGCGGAGGCGGCTCACGTCGACCACTTCGTGCGCACGTTGCCGGACGGCTACGACACCGTCATCGATGACGACGCCACCACTGTCTCGGCGGGCGAGAAGCAGCTCCTGACCATCGCCCGAGCATTCCTCGCCGATCCGCCGATGCTCATCCTCGACGAGGCGACGAGTTCCGTCGACACCCGCACCGAGGTGCTCATCCAGCGTGCGATGGCGCGCCTCATGGAAGGCCGGACGACGTTCATCATCGCGCACCGACTCTCCACCATCCGGGACGCGGACATCATCCTGGTGCTCGACCAGGGCAGCATCGTCGAGCAGGGCACGCACGACGCGCTGCTGGCGGCCGACGGCTTCTATGCCGAGCTCCACCACAGCCAGTTCGTGGAGCCCCTGGCTTTGGCCAGCTAGATCTCGTTCAGGCGGGGCTCGGCCGGCTCAGGGCGCTGGCGTCCGGAAGATCATGGTCGAACCGAGCGGGTCGCCCGATCCGCGATACGAGTTGAACACGCTCTTGAACAGCCACCCGGCGACTTGCTTCGTGACCGGCTTGCCGTTCCGGGTGCCCTTGAGCACGACCCAGGTGAGCCTGCCGGAGACGCCCCGGTTGGCTGGATCGGGGGTCGGGTCGTCGCTGGCGATGGCTGCCGCCCGCATGGCCAGATATCCCGCCTCGTCCTTGATGGGCCAGGTCGTGAGGGTCCCGACATCCGTCCGGCTGTCGTGGGCGAGGATCGCGGAGAGTTGCGTCAGCGTCAGTGAGCGGGTCGACCAGGAATACGCGAACGCGTCCTGGTCGTACGGGACACCGTCCTCATCCACATCGGGGCCGCCCCGGAGATATCCCGTCTTCGCGCCCGGCTTGCCGCTGGTGCCCGTGAACACGTTCTGCGACGCCTCCGTGGCCCCGCCGCCAACGGCGTGATAGAAGGTCCGGGCGACGTAGTACGCGGGGTCAGCATCGCCGTCGATGAGCACGCTGACCCGGCGGACGCCCGTGGGCGCAGTGCCCTTGAACGCCACGACCTGGTAGGCCGTGTCATCGGTCGCCTGGGTCGTCTTGTCCTTCTCGCCCTTGAGGCCCTTGTACGACTGGCTGTCGCGATAGGACTCCACGTCGTAGGACAGGAACCCGGTACTGGTGCTCAGCCCGGCAAGGAAATAGCTGCGGGCAACGACCGCCTGCGCACGGAGAGTCTGGATGAGGTTCGACGGGCCCAGCTCCTGGGGCGTCACCGATCGCACGAAGGACTCGATGGGAGCCACATTGACCATCCGGATCCGACTGCTCGAGCGCCCGATACGTACGCTGCCCAGGTACGTGTCGTACTTGGTGCTCGGCCGGAGCAGGACCCGGATGGCGCCCAGCGCCTCGTTGCTCGAACCGGGCGCGATCGGGGTGACGATCACTCGCGCGTTGCTGTCCTGGAAGTCCGCGATGACCTTGCCGGTAGTGTCCTGCACCTGGAGGTGCCACGAGCCCGTCGTGCCCTTGCCCTTGAGCACCAGCGTGCTGCCAGCCGAGAACGAGCGATCACGCAGTTCCGGATCGGTCACATCCGACAGTGCCCAGCGCATCCCATGACCGTCGCTGTCCTCGCGCACGGTCGAGCCCTTGACGAGCGGGGTCTGCGTGCTCCGGGGGTTGTAGCTCTTGACGACCAGGGCACGAATGGTCGTGTTCGATGCGACCCGTCCGATCACCGTCTTGTAGAAATAGTGACGCAGGATCTGCACGTAGTCCTGGCCGGCCGCGGCCCGGCCTGCAGCGCCGCGCTGGCTGAGACCGACGCCGTGGTCGGTGCCGTGGCCCGTGAACCGGTACTTCGGCTCAGGTGTCGGGCTCGGTGTCGGGGCTGGGGTCGGGGGCGGGGTCGGGGATGGGCTTGGTGCGTCGTCCGTGTGCGTGGCAACTGCAGTGGGCCGGGCGATGTCACGGGCCACCGGGCCTGCTGCAGCAGTCGGGATGGTCACGGTCGTCACGAGCAGCATCGACAGGACGCCGGCGACGACCACGCTGGGGCGGGTCGTGATCCTCATGCGCCGCAGCATGGCCGCACGACACGGGGACCGGGATGGCCCGGTGGTCGTGTCGGTACTGGTCCGATGGGGTCAGGCGACATCAGGTCGCTGGGGCGCGCTGGGGTCGCGGGCTCGCCGCGGACGCTGGGCACGGGCATCGTCCACCTGCAACGGCTCCGCCCCAGGGGCACTCGGGGCGGATCGAGCCAGCCTACCAGCCCGGTGCAAGGGCGCACCATCCGGTCCGTGGCGGGGCGGGGCACGAGCGCCTATCCTCGGGTCTCGCCACAGGAGTGCCGCCCATCGCCTCGCACCGGGTGGCTCCAGGAGGAGGTCCCGCCGACGTGTCTCGCCGCGTCCTCGTCTGGCTGTCGATGAGCCTGCTGATGCTCGTCGTCGTGGGCTGCGGCGGCAGCGCCTCGCCGGTCACACCTGCCCCGTCGCTGGGAGCGACCGGCTCCCCGATGGGCAGCCTGGACCCGGCCGACGTGGGGGTCTGCGAAGCGACCCTGACCATGGAACATGGCCTGGAACGAGTGGCGGCTGTCAAGCTCCGGGGAGGCGCGCGGGGTCGGCTCGACCAGGCGCTGCAGTCGGTGCTGACTGGCAACGACGCCCTCCTCCAGCGGGCGCCATACACCATGCGCACCCGTCTGCGCACCTTCGGCCTCGTGGTCACCAACCTGACCCTCGCCGTGGAGGACTTCCGGACCACCAACCGGATCGATATCGCTGCCACCAACGTCCGCAAGGCCACCGCGCAACTGGCCAAGGCGATCGACAGCTTCCAGCGCTGGCTCGGTTGCGATGCGATAGTGATGCCGACGCCGCCCCCGGACGCAAGCCCGTCGCCGAGCCTCGTGCCCTACGCGTCGGACCCACCCTCAGTCGAGGGCTGACCGAAGCTCGGCCCGGTTCGCCCGGAGCCATCGACGTGACTCATCGATGCGCGGCGCATGTGTCCGGGCGAGGGCCCAGAACGCGGGGCCGTGGTCCGCATGCCGCAGGTGCGCCAGCTCGTGCACGACCACGGCATCGAGCACGAACGGCGGCGCGAGCAGGAGTCGCCAGTTGAAGGACAGGGCACCGGCCTTCGAGGCACTGCCCCAGCGGCTCTGCTGGTCCCGCACCGAGAGGCGCATGGGTGCGACGCCGACCCGGGGCGCAAGCGCCGCGACCCGCTGACCGAGCACGGCCCGGGCATGCGCCCGAAGCCAGCGATCGAGGAGCAGGGCAGGGTCGGCGCCCGGCGGAAGCTGCACCTCGAACGTGCCGATCATGCCGTCCGGATCGGTGCCGAGGAGCTGCCGGACGCGGCCCCGGACGAGCGTCTCATCCTCGACGATGGACACCCGGTGGGGGATGCCGTTGACCGAGAGCTGTCGTCCAGTGCGGAGCGTCGGACGCGCGTCGAGCGCAGCGCGTCGCGACTGGGCGCGCGTCATGTGGCGGCTGAGCCAGACGCGATGTCGCTCGACCAGCAACGCCGCGGTGGCCGCAGGCGCCCGATGCGGCAGCACCACGACCGCCTCACCATCTCCGGTGACGGTCAGCCGCGCACGCCGCGCGCGTGTGGACCGACGCACGGCATAGGGCGGCAGCGCGTCGCCCGCCATCAGCCCTCCCGCGCGTGCCCGGCGTCCGTTCCCACACCCTGATGGTACGTGGCATGGGCGGCGCAGCGTCGTGCGCTACTATCTGGCGGCTCGGGGCGATAGCTCAGCTGGAAGAGCATCTGCATGGCATGCAGAAGGTCCGGGGTTCGAG
>JBBSOS010000068.1:0-9963 GCA_038259505.1 Candidatus Limnocylindrales bacterium
GCACGCGAGGTGGTGATGCGCCGTGGTGGTGCGCGACCCGGGGACAAGACGCTCGTGGACGTCCTGGTGCCGGTCGTGGTCACATTCGAAGCGTCGGGCTCGCGGTCGGTGGCCGTGGCCTGGCAGACCGCACTCGGCGCGGCTGAGGCTGGAGCCCAGGCGACAGCGACCATGGCAGGACGCAAGGGCCGCGCCGCGACCCACGGCGGCCACAGCATCGGCAGCCTGGATCCGGGTGCGGCGTCGCTGGTCATCGTACTGCGAGCCATCGCGACCACCTTGTGACACCAGTCAGGCGGATCGGGCACGCCGGCGACCTGGTCATCGTAGTGGGCGCCGACGACTCGGCCGGGACCCGGCTGACCCTGTGCTAGTCTCCGCCCGATGAGCGACGCAGCGTCCACTGGCGCGATGCGCACGCCGGACTTGCTGCCTGGTCTTCCGCCACTCCGTACGGCCGTGCTCGAGCCACCTGGCGTACCTGGGACACCGTCCATGCCGCAGGAGGCGGCACAGAATGCCGCGCGTACCCTGCAGGGACCGAGCGGGCCGGCCATCGCCATCCGTCTGGACGAGGTGACCAAGGTCTACCCGAACGGCAAGCATGCCGTCGAGGACATCGACCTGGTCGTGCCCGAGGGCGACTTCGTGTTCCTCGTTGGCCCATCGGGCGCCGGCAAGAGCACCCTCATCAAGCTGCTCGTGTGCGACGAGGAAGCGACCACGGGCCATCTCGAGGTTGCTGGCCACGACCTGGGGACCATCAAGCGAGGCGAGATCCCGTTCCTGCGTCGCAAGATCGGCATCGTGTTCCAGGACTTCCGGTTGCTGCCGCGCAAGACCGTGCGGGAGAACGTCGCCTTCGCACTCGAGGTCACGGGGGCGCCCCGGAAGCAGATCCACGCCACGGTCGACCGGCTACTCGGACTCGTAGGGCTGACCGGCCAGGCCGACCAGCGGCCGGGCCAGCTATCGGGCGGCGAGATGCAGCGGGCGGCCATCGCGCGAGCCATGGTCCACGGCCCGCAGTTGGTCATCGCCGACGAACCCACCGGGAACCTCGACCCGCTCATCAGCTGGGAGATCATCCAACTGCTGCTGCGCATCAATGAGATGGGCACGACCGTGCTCATGGCGACGCACAACGCCGAGGTCGTGACCGCCCTCCGCAAGCGCGTCATCGCACTCGAGGCAGGTCGCATCGTGCGCGACGAGGTCGGCGGCTATCACCGGGACTACGGCTGATGGTCCACCTCGTGATCTTCTCCATCAAGCAGGCATTGGAGGGACTCTGGCGCAATCGGGTGATGAGCCTCGCGGCGACCGTGACCATGGTCATGATGCTGCTGCTGCTCTCGAGCCTCGTCATCGTGCTCTCGGGCATGCAGGCGGGTCTGTCCTTCGTGGAGTCGAAGGTCGAGGTCCGCGTGGAGCTGGCCGAGGGTGCCGCCCAGGACAAGGTCGATACGCTCACGGCCCAGCTCAAGGCGCTGCCCGAGGTCTCGGACGTCGTGTACGTGAGCAAGGAGCAGGCGCTCGCTGACTTCACCCAGCAGCGAATCGCGGACGGCCAGCCCGACCTGACCGACTACATCCGTAACCCGTTCCCGAACCAACTGTCCGTCAAGCTCAGGGACCCGCGCCAGTCAGGGCAGGTGATGAGCATCCTGGATGCCCAGCGTGGTCCGGTCGTGGCGAATGTCGTCGAGCAGCAGAAGGACATCGACAAGCTCGTGAGCGTCACGGCGACACTGCGGACCGTGGGCGTGGCCGTGCTGGCGCTGGTCGGCCTGACCGTGCTCCTCATCGTCATCAACTCCATCCGGATGGCGGTCATGTCCCGGGCCCAGGAGATCGAGATCATGCGCCTGGTGGGTGCATCGGACCACTTCGTCCGCTGGCCATTCGTGTTCGAGGGGCTGCTGGTGGGCCTCCTCGGTGCACTCGTGACGCTGACCCTGCTGTTGCTCGCATCCGGCCCCATCTCCGAGGTCGCCAAGGTCATCGCGGGCCAGGTGCCGGTGGGCTTCTCCCAGTCGCTCACATTCCAGGTGACCTCGATGGTGCTCATCGCCGGTCTCGGACTCGGCGGCGTGGGGGCCTGGATATCGGTGCGCACCTACCTGCGCAGCGCGACCTAGCCTCCATGACCGCCCCGTCAGGCCCCGAGGACGCCGGCCATCTGCCGGCCATGCCGGCCGTTGCCTCCGCACCGGCAGCGCCCCCATCTCGAACGCCCCTCATCGCGGCGCTGGTCCTGGTCGCGGTGCTCGCCGGATCTGCCCTGTTCGCATCGGGCTTCACGCTCGGCCTCCAGCAATCGCTCGCGCCGGGCACGTCCGCGGGCGAGCAGGAGCTGTTCGACCCGTTCTGGGAGGCGTACCGCAAGATCACCACCGAATACGTCGGCAGCTACGACCCGAAGCAACTGGTCGAAGGCGCCATCAAGGGCATGTTCGGGGCGCTGGGTGACCCGTATTCCTCGTACATGACCCAGGAGGAGTACAGCAACAGCCTTTCCCAGGTGAGCGGTGCGTTCGAGGGCATCGGTGCCACGATGGCCGCAGAGGACGACTCCGGCACGACCTGTACCCCGCTCAGCGTCACCTGCCGGCTCTTGGTCGTGAGCGTCATCCCGGGCTCCCCCGCGGCGGCTGCCGGAGTCATGGCGGCCGACCGACTGACAGCGGTCGATGGGGTGCCGGTCGCGGGACTGACCACCGACGAGACCGTCCAGAAGGTCCGTGGACCGCGTGGCACATCCGTCGCCCTGTCACTCGTCCGCGATGGCCATCCGCTGGAACTGTCGATCACCCGGGATGTCGTCCAGACCTCGGCGGTCACGAACCGGCTGCTGGCCGACGACACGGTCGGGTACCTGCGCATCGATGGATTCAGTGGCAGCGCCGCCGGCGACTTCCGAACCGCGCTCCAGGGTCAACTCGACCAGGGGGTCCGGATGTTCGTGCTGGACCTGCGTGACGACCCAGGCGGCTTCGTGGATGCCGCGCTGAGCATCGCGAGCCAGTTCGTGGCCTCCGGTCCGATCTACTGGGAGGAGCACGCGGATGGTGAGAAGGAGCCGGTCCTGGCGCAGCCGGACGGTATCGCCACCGACCCGGCCATCCGGTTGGTCGTGCTCGTCAACGGCGGTTCGGCGTCGGCAAGCGAGATCCTGGCCGGCGCACTCCAGGACACAGGTCGGGCCACGCTCGTGGGCGAGACCACGTACGGCAAGGGCACCATCCAGCAATGGCACCTGCTGTCAGGTCAGACCGGAGGCTTCCGGTTGTCCATCGCCAAGTGGCTGACACCTGACCAGACCTGGATCCACGGCACCGGCATCACCCCCAACGTGGTGGTGCCCATCCCCGACGGCACCCCGAGTGGCGACGACCCGCAACTGGACGCAGCGCTCAGCATCCTCGCCAGCGGCCCCGCAGGCTCCGCAGTGCCGGCCGGCCCACGTGCATCCGGTCAGTCAACCGGTCCACCGTCGCCGACACCCGCGCCACCGTCCCCGTCAGCCATTCCCTCGCCCGTGTCGCTCCGCCCGTCCTGGACGATCACTGTCGGGATGCTCGTCGACGGTCGTCGACGCAGCTGACCCACGCGCGCCCTGGCCTGGACGCTGTCCCGGACCCGATACAGCAACCACCTCTTGCATCCCGGGTCGCGTTGGTCTATGGTCCTCGGGAACGAAAGGAGGTGATGTGCAGTGATCGACAGTACGCAGCGCTGCACCACCTCGGAGGCAGCCCGCTAGTCGGACTACCTTCGGGTGGTGAAGCAGCCACGAAGCGCCGGCCCACAATGGGCCGGCGTTCGTGTGTCCGGGCCACGATAGCGCCCGGCTCCACCCGTTCCAGGAGCGAACCACATGGGCGAGACCATCGCCGTCAACCGAAAAGCTCGACACGAGTACACCATCGAGGACACCCTCGAGGCCGGCCTCGTCCTGACCGGGACCGAGATCAAGAGCATCCGGGCAGGCAAGGTCAACATCGGCGAGGCGCACGCCCGTATCGAGCGTGGCGAGGCGTGGCTGGTCGGCGCCCACATCGCACCCTGGGATAGCGCGAGCCGCTTCAATCACAGCGTCCGACGAGACCGCAAGCTGCTGCTGCACCGGGTCCAGATCGACCAGCTGGTGGGCAAGATCAGGGCCAAGGGCCTGACCATCGTCCCGCTTCGGCTGTATATCGACGACCGCGGCCGCGCAAAGGTCGAGCTGGGGGTCGCGCGCGGCAAGCAGTTGCACGACAAGCGCCGGGACATCGCCGAACGCGATGCCCGGCGTGATATGCAGCGCGAATTGGCCAACGTGGGTCGCGGCCGCTGAGGGCGCGTCAACGGCGCCCGGTCACACGGTGAAGCGACTCAGCCGCGCTCGATGAGCGGCTTGACCTCACCGATGAGTCGCTCGAGGGTCTCCTGGTCCCAGGGTGCGGGCATCTCCACCAGCACGGTTCGGAAACCCAGCTCGACGTAGGGCGCCAGCCGCTCCGCGATCTGCTCCGGTGTGCCATTCCAGAACGTGGCATCGTTCGCGACGTCCGCGAGCGGTGTCCTGTTGCGCTCCATCGACGCCTTCCAGACGCGCTCCGCCTCGGACTGCGAGTCGCGGATGACCGGCTTGGCACCGAGCGTGAACTCGATGGTCGAGATGTCCCGGCCAACGTCATCGCAGTGTCCCTGGAGGACGCTCACCTTGTGGCGCATGACATCGATGGGTCCCATGCCGTTCCACATGTCCGCATACCTGGCCACCGTTCTCAGCGTCTTCTTCTCGCCGGTGCCGCCGATCATGATGGGCACGTGCGCCTGGACCGGGGTCGGCAGATGGCGCAGCTCGTGGAACCGATAGTGAGCTCCCGGCTCAGAGGTGACGGTGCCGCCATCGAGCAGCACCCGGCAGGCCGCCACGGCCTCATCTAGCCAGTCCAGTCGCTGCCCGAACCCAGTGCCGAAGTCGATCCCGTGGGCCGTGTGCTCGAACTCGAACCAGGCACCGCCGATGCCCAGGACCGCCCGTCCCTCGCTGATGTGATCGAGCGTCGTCGCCAGCTTGGCCGTGAGACCCGGGTTGCGAAACGTGTTGGCGCCGACCAGGAGTCCGAGCCGGACCCGGGTTGTGGCCATCGCCCACGCCGACAGAAGCGTCCAGCCCTCGAAGATGGGTTGATGCGGATCGCCGAAGATCGCGTGCAGGTGATCCCAGGTCCAGAGGCTGTCATAGCCCAGGCGCTCGACCTCACGGGCGCCCGCGAGCTGCTCGTGCATGGTCGCACCCTGGGTCCACAGGAGCGTACCCAGCTTCAGGTTCGTCATCATCCCTCCAGGAGTCGGTGGTCGGCGACATCGTTCGGGGTGTCGTCGGGCATGGTCATGCACGTTGCGTCGGACGTCGCCACCTGACTATGCCACGCCAACGACCGGGGCCGGGCGGATGATAGACTAGGACGTGCGTGGGGATGCGTGGTCTCGACAGGGTCGGATCCCCGGAGAACGCGAGCCGAGGTTGTCGTCAGGCCTCGTTAATCAGGCGACAAAAAGAAGTAACTGGCAATCGCCAGCCTGCTCTCGCCTTCGCTGCCTAAGGCAGCCAAGTGAGCGTGGAAGCAGCCTCATCCCCGTGGGCTGTGGAAGCGTCATTCAGCGGGGATGCGCTCTTGGTCAGCGTCACGTAGCCAGGAGCAAAGCCCGCAAGGGGACGTGACTGGAACCCGCCGGACGGTGCCGATGCCGGACGACGGGCTCGACGACAAATCATCGGACACGCTCGTAGTGGTCTCCGGCTGAAGGTTCTGGACGGGGAGTTCGACTCTCCCCCATCTCCACCAATCCGCTCGACCGTTGGTCCGCTTCTCCTTCTCAGGCTCAGGATCCGAGGTGCCAGAGAGCGCGGTAGTAGCTGATGTGTTCGGTGTCGGGAGTGATGCCGTAGGCATCGAACAACTCCTGCTGATGCCCCTCCCCGAAGTTCCAGTCGAGGCTGAGCGAGGGGATGGCCAGGTCTGCCCATCGGTCGCCGACGCCAAGATCACCGAGATCCACGTGACCGGTCCACCCGCCATCCCCAGAGACGAGCGTGTTCGGGGCGCAGGCGTCCCCGTGGACGAGCGCCGGGAGCAGCCATTGCGCATCACCATCGAGCCCGTGGTCGACCACCCGCGGTGCCGGATGCCGATGAGCAAGCCAGTCGAGACGGACCCGTTCACGCGCCAGGTCGATACCCGTCGACCGCGGGTTCCACTTGAGGAAGCGGCCGCCGACGCGAAAGGTCAGCCCGTCGAGGTCGTTGCGCCACACGAGTTCCGAGCTCATCATCCCCGGCCAGGGTCCGTGCGATGGCCGGCACCGGCAGGCCACGAAGGGTATGCAGTTCCGCCAGGTGGGCGAACGGTCCGGCAACCGCGCTACCAGACATCGCCAGGCCGCCAGTCGCAGCTGATGGCAGCCGACAGATCGATGGGTGGCGTCGTCGCCGGGAGCAGGACCAGGATGTATCCCTCCTCGTCAGAGGTCCGCCGGTCGCCGGACCCCAACCGCACATAGGCAGGTCCCTGCCACGTCTGCCAGCCCAGACGCTCGTAGAAGTGGTGGTGCCCGGTCCCCAGGGCGCCCAACTCGAAGTCACCCCGGATGACCGATCCGACCTCCTCCATCACGCGCGTGCCCAGACCCTGGCCCTGCAGGGCGGGCGCGGTCGCGACCGCCTCCACGTAGCCTGCCCGAAGCGGCACCCCAGCGACATGCAGTTCACGCTCGACCACAGCAGCGTGGGCGACGATCCGTCCATCGAGGTCGAGCACGACGTGCACACCACCCAGGGCGTGCTCCCAGTCGTCCTCCCCGAACGCTTCGTCTGCGTCGTCGCCGAAGGCGACGGTCATCAGGGTCCGGATGGCCGCGACCTCAGACCCGTCCAACCGATCGGTGGCCAGGCGCCGGATACGCCCGACGGGGCGGGTCGCCGCTCGGGACACGGTCCTGGCCGACGCTCTCGTCGATGGTCGCGCAACCGCGACCGATCAGCCGGCGGTCGCCTTCTTCGCCGCCGTCTTCGCGGTCGTCGCGGGCCGACCCCGATCGTTGCGACGACGGATGAGGTCGGCGGCCATCACGATCGCGGGCACCAGCGACAGCAGCACCAGGATGCGCGACGACCGGGCCAGGAACAGGCCCACCGCCATACCACCGGAGAACACGGTCGCGAGCATGAGGTTCTCGGACGACGCCTCCCGCACCTCACGAGCCGCGACCCCGGCCGTGGTGCGCGACGCGTCGACGACGGCAGGAGCGCGCGTCGAGACCTGTGTGGCGACATCGCCGGCGACGTCCGTCAGCACCCCGCTCGCACGCTGGGCGGCAGCACCTGCCTTCTGGGCGACATCGCCAGCTTTCTGGGCGACGTCACTGGCCGCCTGGGAGATGCTATCCACCGTGGACCTCGCGGCCTCGCCAGTGGCATCGACCAGGTCTGTCGCTGCCGCCGTGGCGGCCTCGGCCGCACCAGATGCGGCGTCGGATGCCGCCTTGGCTGTCGTCCTGGTGGTGGCCTTGCTGGTGGACCGCTCCGTGTCGCTCATGTCTCCGCTCCTTCAACCTGGGGCGCTCGCGCCTGATCATGGAACACTCGACGGTACACGTCCAGGTACCCGTCTGCCATCCGTGCCGCCGAGAACCGCTCCTGGACCGAGGTCCGGATGGCCACCCGGTCCAGGGCGTCGATGTCCGCGACGCGGAATGCGAGCTGCGATGCATCGTCCCCGAAGTATCCGTCGACACCCTCGCGGATGATCTCCGGCAAGGCACCGACGCGTCGCGAGAGCACCGGCGTGCCACAGGCCAGGGACTCGATGGCGACCAGTCCGAACGGCTCGGGCCAGTTGCCGGGCATGAGCGTCGCATGGCATTCGGCATACAGCCGGTCGCGCTCGCTCGAGTCCAGCTCGCCGAGATGCTCCACATCGGCGCTGGCGAAGGCGGGTCGCACATGGCGCTCGAAGTACTCCACCTCAGCGGGTTGGGTGCCGACCTTCGCCGCCACCCGCAGACGACGGCCGGTGGTGCGGGCAACCTCGATGGCATCGAGGATCCCCTTCTGGGGCATCAGGCGGCCCACGAAACACAGGTCATCGGTCCGGCCGCGGGCGCGAGAGGCGCCGCCCAGGTCGAGGCCGTTGTGCACGACGGCTGCCCAGGCGCCCGGTGCATGGTTCGCCGCCTGGCTGGCGCTGATGGCGACGTGGTGACACCGGGAGGCGGCGAGCGCCTCGCGCGACCCGGGGACATCGACCCGGCCGTGGAACGTCGCGACCACCGGGATCGACGACCCATGGCCGAGCGCCAGCCCCGCCCAATCGATGTGGGAATGCAGGATGTCCAGGCCGTCGCTGGCGTCCAGGACGGTCATCAGCGTCGCCATCAGCCACGGGACCGCCAGCAGGCCGGCCGCTCCAGTGTCCCTGATCGGGGTGGGCGTGGTGGCGACCAGACGACCGGGCACCACGGAGTCACCGGACGCGAACACCGTGACCGCGTGACCCCGACGTCCCAGCTCGACCGCAAGCGCGTGCACGATGCGTTCGGTGCCGCCATACGCAACGGGCGGCACCCGCTCGAAGGGCGGCGCGATCAGGCCGATGCGCAGACGATCGGTCTCGGTCACGCGGAGCCGACGGTCTGCTCCGTGCTGGAGGCCGTCGACACCGCGGATGGACGCTCGGCCGCGATGGTCAGGCCCTCGGCGTCGAGCAGGTAGCCGATGCCCTGGAACGTCTTGATGCGGCCGGGCTCTCCGGGCTCCGCGCCCAATTTGCGCCGCACCCGGCTGACCCAGACGCGAAGGTACTGCAGGTCGTCCCGGTATTCGGGACCCCAGACCTTGGTCAGCAACTCGGTGTGCAGCACCACCTTGCCGGCATTCGTGGCCAGGTGCTGGAGCAACAACCATTCGGTACGTGACAACTGCACCAACTGTCCGCCGCGCGTGACCATGCGCCGTTCCAGGTCGATCTCGATGTCGTCGAAGACCACGACGCCGGACCCGGGCGACATGCCCGACGACCGACGCAGGACCGCGCGGACCCGTGCCGTGAGCTCATCGGGATGGAACGGCTTGGCGACGTAGTCATCCGCCCCCAGGTCGAGGCCCTTGGCCTTGTCCGCGGTCGAGCCCTTCGCGGTCAACAGGATCACCGGCACCGGTCGTGAGGCGCGCAGTTGGCGCATCACCTCGATGCCGTCAAGGTCCGGCATCACGATGTCCAGCAGCACGACATCTGGCCGGAACTCCTCGGCCTTCCTGAGTGCCTCCACACCACCGGAGGCCGTGATCACCCGGAATCCTTCCTCCCCGAGCGCGATGGAGACCAGCTTCGTGATGCGCGGCTCATCGTCCGCGATGAGGACCAGGGGTTGCGTGGACATCTCGACTCCCATCCGGCGCGTCGACACGCACGCGCCCGGGTAAGGATGACGCGTCGCGGGTGCCACGCGCCTCTGCAGGTCGCCTCCAGTGTTACATATGGCTTGCGATGGGGTCAGGCATCAGCCCATCCGCGTCGAAGGTCGCCGACCCGTCGGACACCATCTCCATCCGGTAGGCGGGCAGCCAGAACCCGAACTCCGAGCCGCCCCCGGATCGCGGCAGCGCCCAGATGCGACCCTCCATGGCCTCGATGAGACGCTGGCAGACGTACAGCCCGATGCCCGCCCCGGCAGCCACGGCGGCGGTCGCTGGCGCCCGGAAGAAGGGGGAGAACAGGTCGTGCACCGTGACGCCACCCAATCCCGGTCCGTGATCGAGCACCCGGACGGCGACGCCGTCGCCCTCCCTGGCGACCTCCACCTCCACCTCCTCGCCCGGCGGCGCGTACTTGGCAGCGTGCGAGAGCAGGTTGCGCACTATCTGGTGGATGCTCGTGTCGTCGCCGGCGACGACCTCCAGATCCGCGA
>JBBSOS010000069.1:0-9894 GCA_038259505.1 Candidatus Limnocylindrales bacterium
GGCGCCGGCCGTACCGGTCGGCGAGGGCGCCCGCGATGATGAGCAACGCGGACAGGGTCGCGAGGTAGCCGCTCGTGACATACGCCTGGCCCTCGAGCGTGCCGAATGCGGTCGCGGGCAGGTCCGCAGCGATCGTCGGCAACGCGACGTTCACGATGGTGGAATCGAGGAACACGATGCCCGACGCCAGGATCACGGCCAGCAGGATCCATCGAGCCCGGGTTCCGGTCACGGACGACACGCGCCGGATGCTACGCCCCGCGGGACGACGCGGAAGCTGGGCCACGCGGGGGCCGCGGCCCGGCGGCACGCGCCTGGCCGCATGCCGGTACGATCGGGCCGTGTCCACCCTCCTCGTGCCGACGGCCGGCCGTGCCTTTGCCCCTGAGCTTGCGGTCGCCCTCGAGGCGGTTCGTGGGGCTGCCGCTATCCAGGTCGAGCACTACGAGCGCCTCGAGCACATCGTCAAGAAGAGTGCCCGCGACGTCGTGACCGAGGCCGATCACCTCTCCGAGGCGCACATCATCGAAGTCATCCGGCGGTCCTTCCCGACGGACCACATCCTTGCCGAGGAGTCCGGGCACTCGGAGGCGAAGGCGGGCTCCGGTCCCGTGGACGGCTCGGGGGCTGCCGCACCGGTCGACGTCGGTCATCGGATCTGGGTCATCGACCCCCTCGACGGGACCGTCAACTACGCCTCGGGGATCCCGCATTTCTGTACCAGCGTGGCGCTCGTCGTCGGC
Source organism: Candidatus Limnocylindrales bacterium (assembly GCA_038259505.1). Taxonomy (GTDB): domain Bacteria; phylum Chloroflexota; class Limnocylindria; order Limnocylindrales; family CSP1-4; genus JAFMJV01. The sequence continues at coordinate 744 of JBBSOS010000069.1, forward strand.
GGCGTGCCGACCGTGGGTGCGGTCCTGGACCCCATGCGAGGCGACCTGTTCAGCGCGGTCCTGGGACACGGCGCGCGACTCGGTGACCACGCCATCCACGCCTCGAGCGGTGCCCTGTCCGACGGCGTCATCTCGCTCGCCCTGCCCGGCAGGGGGTACGGCAAGCGCGAGACGGCCGTGCGCGCTGCGGTCCGCGTGGCACGTTCCATGGGCAGCTCGGCGCTGGGTCTGTCGTGGGTCGCCAACGGCCGCTTCGACGCCTTCATCCAGTGGCGCGGGCTATCGCTGTGGGACATCGCGGCCGCGGGCCTCATCGCAGCCGAGGGTGGTGCCACCGTGACCGCATCCGACGGCGGACCCTGGTTCGACATCACGCGTCCGACCCGAGCCACGGGTATCGTCGCCGCACCCCCGGAGCACCACGCAGCGCTCTTGGCGCTCCTCCGGTAGATCGACCGTTCAGTCGACCCAGCGATGGACGCGCTCGACCAGGGCCGGGGCTGCCAGGCGCGCCACGAGGGCCTCGAACGGCGCGCGTGGCACCCCCCGCCAGCGCAACTCATCGACGGACCGTTGCGGGATCGGCGCATCCAGGCTCAGGCGCGCCAGCTCACGATAGAGCAGCGCCTCCTCGTGGCGTTCCCGGAGAGCTGTGGCCAGGGTCGCGGCGCCGCGCACGGCCACGTCCCACTTGCGCACCGACTCGGGGATGTCCTCGAGATGGGGGTAGTGACGGAGCACCGTCGCCGTCGATACCGCTCCCCAGCCGGGGATGCCCGGGTAGCCGTCCGAGGTGTCGCCAACGAGCGCCAGGTAGTCAGGGATGCTGGCGGAGGACACGCCGAACTTGTCGCGCACCCCGTCGGCATCGATGAGCATCCGTTTCCTGCGGTCATAGGTGACGACCCGGCCGTCCTCGCGCACGCACTGCGCCATGTCCTTGTCGGGTGACAGGATGACCACGCGGGTCAACTCCGGGTCGTCGGCCCAGCGGGCGGCCGCGGCTCCCAGGGCATCGTCCGCTTCGTACTCGATCATGGGCCACAGGACGACCCCGATGGCCTCGAACGCGTCCTCGACCAGCGGGAACTGGGCGAGCAGCTCCGGGGGCATCCCGGCCTCGGTCTTGTAGTCCGGGAATCGGTCGTTACGCCACGAACGGATGACGTGGTCCGTCGCGGCAGCCAGGTGGGTGACGCCGTCCTCCCGCAGGAGGGACAGGGTGCTCTCGATGACACCGACCGTCGCGCCGGCCGGCCGGCCGTCTGCCGCGGCGTGGGGTGGCCGGCCGAAGTGCGACCGGAACAGCTCGTACGTGCCGTCCAGCAGATGCAGCTGCACGCGCGGCTCAGTCGCTCTGCGTCGGCGCACCCTGCGTCGGCGCCTCGCCCGTCGCGGCAGCGGTCCTGCCAGCGCGCTCGGCGGATGCTGCCGCAGCCCACGCCGCACCGATGATGCCCGAGGTGTTCAGGAACGTCGCCGTCACCAGCTCGGCGCGGCACTTGATGAGACGGCCCCACTTGGCCCATTCCTTGCTCAGGCCGCCGCCGAGGATGATGAGATCGGGCGAGCAGTAGAGCTCGATGCGTGCCAGGTACTCGTTGAACTGACGCGCCCACGCCTTCCAGCCCAGCTTGCGCCGCGCGCGCGCGGCACCACTCACGAGCGTCTCGGCGTCGTGGCCATGGAACTCCAGGTGCCCGAACTCGGTATTGGGCACCAGGTGGCCATCGATGAACAGGGCGCTGCCGATGCCCGTGCCGAGCGTCAGCAGCAGGACGGTCCCGGGTCGACCGATGGCTGCCCCATACGCCAGCTCGGCCATGCCGGCCGCGTCCGCATCGTTGATGATGAGCACGGGTCGACCGATGGTCGCGCCGATGTTGTCCGTGGCGGGCCAACCCACCCAACCTGGGTCGATGTTGGCGGCGCTCGCCAGCCGGCCATCCTTCACGATGCCCGGCAAGCCGCATCCCGCCGGCACCACCTCCGGTACGTCCTGACCGTCGAGCACCTTGGCCACGACCGAGGCGATGGTCGCAGCGACGGCCTCTGGTGTCGACGGCTGGGGCGTCCGCTCGCGCACCCGGGTGCCGTTCAGGCTGGCGGTCGCGAGGTCCACGAGGGCCGCCTTCACGCCCGTGCCCCCGACATCGATGCCCAATGCGACCCCCGACAGACGGGCGCCCAGCATCGGCACCACCGGATCACCTCCGGGGCCGGCGGTATCGTCCATGACCAGGGATCCGGCCGCTGTCAGATGGTCATCGCTCATGAGCGGCAGGATACGACGTGCGGCCAGCGGACAACGCCTGTCCGGCACATCGACGGTCGCATCCCCTGGAGGTCCTCGCACCCATGTGTCACGCCCCGTGATCCGCGGTCTGCTGCTGTCGCTGGGCATCGCCGGTTGCGTCGCGGTCCTGCTGATGACCACCGTCGGCCTCGTCGCGCCCCAACGGGACGGCCTGGTGGCGGTGAGTCTCATCCTCGCGCCGTACCCGTTCCTGATGCTGCTGGTGTTCCTGCCCCTGTGCTTCGCCCACGGCACTCGTGCCCGACTGCTGCGCCGTCTCATGGCGGTCTGTGCGATCGTGTTCCTGGTCCGTTTCATGCCCGGGACCGTGAGCGTGGCCCGAGCTCCCGATCCGGGTGCCCTCCAGGTGCCCGTGGCAAGCTGGAACCTGGAGCTTGGCCGCGCCGACCCGTCGATCGTGGTCGCGGCCATCCGGCAGATGTCAGCGGGCGTCGTTGCGCTCGAGGAGCTGACGCCCGGACATGCGGCCGCGATCGGGGCAGACCCGGCCATCGCGATCACCTTCCCATACCAGGTACTCCGGCCCCGGGGAGGGTCCGATGGCCTCGGCCTGCTCAGCTCCTGGCCCATCGACCCGGACTGGACGGTCAGCTATGCCCCGCCGATCCTCGACGCGCGCATCTCGCCAGCCGACGGGCAGGCGATCGCCGTCGTCGTGGCGCACCCGTATCGGGGAACGTTCCCGCCCGGCATCCTGGGCGTGCCGACCTATGACGCCCGGGACCGCGATGCGGCCATCGGGGACATCCGGCGCGTGATCGACCCCATCCTCGCGGCCGGCACGCCCCTGATCCTCGTCGGGGACTTCAACACGGTCGACCGGGAGGTGGGCTACGCCGACCTCGCCGCTGGGCTCACCGATGCGCAGCACGCTGTCGGGCTGGGTCCGGGGCTGACGTGGCGGCCAGGGGACATCGAGTGGCTGCCCTTCGGCCTGTTACGCATCGATGCCGTCTTCAGCGCCAACGGGCTCGTTCCGCTGTCGGTCGGTCCCGATTGCACCCCTCGCGGGAGCGATCACTGCATCCTGCATGCGCTCCTCGAGCTACCCGGCGGCTGAGAGCCGATCACCTCAGGGCATCTGATCGACGAAGCCTATCACCGTGATCGAAACCGGCCAGCGAGGGCGTGCCGCCCTACACTGTCGCCCAACATGATCGACCACGAAGCCGACTTCAAGCAACAGTTGCCCGACCGTGACCCAGCCGAGACCGAGGACTGGGTCGCTTCCCTGGACTCCATCGTCCGGACCGAAGGGGTCGACCGCGCACGATTCGTGCTCTATCGGCTGCTCAAGCGGGCCCGCCAGTTGGACATCGGGCTGCCCGCGCTGACCCAGACGCGCTACATCAACACGGTGTCGCCCGAGCAGGAACCCGAGTTCCCGGGCGACGAGCAGATGGAGCTGCGCATCCGGCGCATGGTCCGCTGGAATGCCGTGGCCATGGTCCTGCGTGCCAACGCGACCTCGCCGGGCATCGGCGGTCATCTCGCCACATACGCTTCCGCCGCGAGCCTGTACGAAGTGGGCTTCAACCATTTCTTCCGGGGCAAGGAGGCCCCGGGGATGGGTGACCACGTCTACTACCAGGGCCACGCGGCGCCCGGCATCTATGCCCGGGCATTCCTTGAGGGGCGGCTGTCGGAGGACCAGCTCGACCACTTCCGCCAGGAGGTCGTGCCCGGACAGGGGCTCAGCTCGTATCCCCACCCACGCCTGATGCCCGACTTCTGGGAGTTCCCCACCGTGTCGATGGGCATCGGCCCGCTGTCGGCGATCTACCAGGCCCGGTTCGATCGCTATCTCCACAACCGGGGTATCAAGGACACCAGCGGGAGCCGGGTGTGGGCCTTCCTCGGCGACGGCGAGATGGATGAGCCCGAGTCGCTGGGTGCGCTGTCCATCGCGGCCCGCGAAGGACTGGACAACCTCACCTTCGTTGTCAACTGCAACCTCCAGCGCCTCGATGGACCGGTCCGTGGCAACGGCAAGATCATCCAGGAACTGGAATCGGTCTTCCGGGGCGCCGGCTGGAACGTGGTCAAGGTCATCTGGGGCCGCGAGTGGGATAGCCTGCTGGCACGGGATATCGACGGTGCCCTGGTCCACCGGATGGGCGAGGTGCTCGATGGTGAGTCGCAGAAGTACGCGGTGGAGTCCGGTGCCTACATCCGGGAGCACTTCTTCGGGGTGGACCCTCGCCTCCTCGCGCTGGTCGAGGACCTGACCGACGAGGACATCAAGTCCCTGCGTCGTGGCGGGCACGATCACCGCAAGGTATATGCGGCGTATCGCGCTGCGGTCGAGCACGTGGGACGACCGACGGTCGTGCTCGCCCAGACCGTCAAGGGCTGGATGCTGGGACCGGGCGTCGAGGCGCGCAACATCACCCACCAGGCAAAGAAGCTCAACGAGCAGGAGCTGCGTGTCTTCCGAGACCGGTTGCAGCTGCCCATCCCCGACGAGCAGCTCAAGGACGCGCCCTACTACCGGCCAGCACCCGATTCGCCTGAGCGCGAGTACATCGCGGAACGACGCGCAGCGCTCGGCGGCGCATCCCCACGCCGGGTGGTCATCAGCAAGCCGCTGGACCTGCCGGCCCAGGAGGTCTTCGGCAGCTTCGATACCGGCTCCGGCACCCAGGAAGCATCGACCACGATGGCGTTCGCGCGGTTGCTCCGCGACCTCATCCGGGACAAGGGCATCGGCAGGCGCATCGTGCCCATCATCCCCGACGAAGCGCGGACCTTCGGCATGGACCCGCTGTTCAAGGAGGTTGGCATCTACACCGCGCTCGGTCAGCGCTACGACCCGGTCGATTCGAAGCTGGTGCTGTCCTACCGGGAAGCGACCGACGGACAGGTGCTCGAGGAGGGCATCACGGAGGCCGGCTCGGCCGCATCGTTCCATGCTGCCGGGACCGCGTACGCGACGCATGCCGAACCGATGATCCCGTTCTACATCTTCTATTCCATGTTCGGCTTCCAGCGCACGGGCGACCAGTTCTGGGCCTTTGCCGACGGTCGGGGCCGGGGCTTCCTGCTGGGCGGCACCGCGGGCCGCACCACGCTCAATGGCGAGGGCCTCCAACACGAGGACGGGCACACCCTGGTGCTCGCCTCGACCGTGCCCACCGCCCGTGTGTATGACCCTGCGTTCGCCTACGAGACCGCAGCCATCATCCGCGACGGTATCGGTCGGATGCACGGGCCGGATCCGGAGGACCTGCTCTACTACATCGCGCTGTACAACGAGAACTATGTCATGCCAGCACGCGCGGACGATGTCACCGACGACGACATCGTGCGAGGCCTGTACCGGTTCGCGCCGGCGCCCGATCTGCCGCGTGGTGCGCCGCGGGTGACGATCCTGTCGGGTGGCTCGATCATGCAGCAGGCGCTGGGGGCGCAGGCGATCCTGGCCGAGCGATACGGAGTCGCCGCAGAGTTGTGGAGTGCCACGTCATACCAGTTGCTGCGCAATGAGGCGCTCGAGGTCGACCGCTGGAACCTGCTCCATCCCGGACAGGCACCGCGGGTGCCGATGGTCAGCCAGTTGCTGGGAGAGGCGGCCGGACGGGGGCCCATCGTCGCGGTCAGCGACTGGATCCGAGCGTGGCCAGACATGGTCTCGCGCTGGATCCCTGGTGAGGCCTGGTGCTCCCTGGGCACCGATGGCTTCGGACGCAGCGACTCTCGGGCTGCTCTCCGCCGCTTCTTCGGCATCGATACGCCGCACATCGTGGTGGCCGCGCTCTCCGAGCTGGCCCGCTGTGGCCAGGTGCCGGTCGAGGTCGCCCAGCGGGCGTTCGCCGACCAGGAGGTCGACGCCGAGGCGCCGTTCTCGCTCACGCACTGAGGGTGGCGCCGACCGTGTGGGCACGACCGGTCACGGAGCCGGGCTATCCTCACCCGATGAGCAGCACACATCGCTGGACGCTCGCCGTCCTGGCCGCCGCCGTCCTCGCCCTACCGGCCGGCGTATCGGCGCAGTCGCCGTCCGCATCCGGAGCACTGGGCACGGGCACGGCCGCGTATCGATCCGGGACGCTGGATATCCAGCTCATGCCATGGGTCGATGGGCTGTCGTCACCGGTGTTCGTGGCCGGCGATGGCACCCACGATGGTCTGCTGTATGTCGTGGAGCAGGGCGGCACCATCCGCGTCATCGACGCCGATGGCACGGTCGTCGAGACGCCGTTCCTGGATATCCGGGACCGGGTGCAGGCTGGTGGCGAGCAGGGTCTGCTGGGCCGGGCCTTCCATCCCGACTTTGCCGCCAACGGCCGCGTGTTCGTGTACTACACGCGGGCGGATGACAGCTCGCAGGTGGTCGCGGAGTTCCACGCCGCGAACGGTGTGGCTGACCCCGCGTCGGAGCGGCCGTTGCTGGACATGCCGGACTTCGCGGGCAATCACAACGGCGGCATGCTCGCGTTCGACCCCGACGGGATGCTCCTCATCGGTACCGGTGATGGCGGCGGTGGCGGCGATCCCCAGCAGAACGGCCAGGATGTCACCCAACTGCTGGGCAAGCTGTTGCGGATCGACGTCGATGGCAGCGACGGAGACGTCCCGTATGCGGTGCCGGTCAATGACCCCGACGGCCGGCTCGGTCCGGACGCGCGGCCCGAGATCCTCGCGACCGGCCTCCGGAATCCCTGGCGCTTCAGCGTCGATCGCGGCACGGGCGATGTGTTCATCGGTGACGTCGGCCAGGGCGCGTGGGAGGAGGTCGACGTCCTGCCCGCGGGCACGGGTGGCGCGAACTTCGGCTGGAGCGTGGTGGAGGGGCCGGACTGCTTCCGTGATCCCGCATGCAGCCCAGCGGACTTCGTGGCGCCCGTGGCCGTGTACTCCCACGCGAGCGGGGATGGATGCGCCATCGTGGGCGGCTACGTGTACCGGGGCGACCGGCTCCCTGACCTGGATGGTGGCTACCTGTATGGCGACGCGTGCTCCGGGAACCTGTGGCTGCTGTCCGCGACCGCCGCCATCGGGACGGCTCCCGAGGGAGGGCCGATGGGCGACCTGGTGGGCCATCTCGATGGCAGCCTGTCGTCCTTCGGACAGGACGATGACGGTGAGCTGTATGTCGTCGATCTGTCCGGCCGTGTCCTGCGGGTCACGGCCGTGGGCCGCTGACCGTCCACGGGAGACCCTGGCGCCGGTCAGCGACAACTGACGGACCCCCGTACCATGCGCGCGTGCGAAGGATCCTGTCGCTGGTGGTCGTGGTGCTCCTGGTCAGCAGCGGCTGCAGCTTCATAGCCGAGGCGGACCCATCGAACCGCCTGGGCCTTCCGACCCCGACGCCGGTCGCGAGTGGTCCGGCGTCCAGTCTCCTCGAGTCACTGCCGCCCATCGCCACGGCCGCGCCGACGGTCCTGCCGTCGCAGTCGGTCGCCACGGATCCGCCACTGGCCAGTCCCCGACCGACCCGGTCGCCCACCACGAACCATGCGGGCTCCAAGGGCTTCAGGCCCGGCGCCATCACGCTCAAGCTGGAGCAGGTGGCCGACCTCGGCAACGTCAACCCGGTCTACGTGACCGGCGACGGCACCGGTGACGGTCTGCTGTACGTCGTCGAACGAGCCGGCCGCATCCGGGCCATGACCAACGACGGCAAGATGCGGGGGACCCTGCTCGATCTCCGCGGTCGCGTCGGTACCGACGGCGAGCGCGGCATGCACGCGGTCGCGTTCCATCCCAACTTCCGCAAGAACGGCAAGTTCTACGTTCACTACAACACGCCTGCAGGCAACACCCGGATCGTGGAGTACCGACAGCGCAAGGCCGGCCAGGAGGTTGCCGCGGGTTCGGGTCGGGTCCTGTTCGACTTCAGCCAGCCGGAGTGGAACCACAACGGCGGCTGGATCGGCTTCGGTCCCGACGGATACCTGTATATCGCGCTGGGTGACGGCGGCGGCAACTCGCCGGGCGACCCGTTCGGCAACGGCCAGGACCGGCGGGACCTGTTCGGCAACATCCTGCGTATCGATGTCGACAAGGGCAGTCCGTATGCCATCCCGAAGGGCAATCCGTTCGCCAAGGGCGGCGGCCGCAAGGAGATCTGGAGCTACGGGCTGCGCAACCCCTGGCGCGCCAGCTTCGACAGCAAGACGGGCAACCTCTGGATCGGCGATGTCGGCCAGGATCAGATCGAGGAGATCGACATCCAGCCCAAGGGCAAGGGCGGCCTGAACTTCGGCTGGTCCACGATGGAAGGCTCGCGGTGTCACAAGCGTGCCAACTGCTCGGAGAAGGGACTGACGCTGCCGGTCGCGGAATACCCTCACGGCGCCAAGGGCTGCTCGATCGTCGGCGGTTACGTCTATCGCGGCACGAAGCAGCCGCTGCTCGATGGTGCATACCTGTTCAGCGATTACTGCAGCAAGAGCATCTACGCGATCGATGCCAGCAAGGCCAAGGCCGGCGCGAAGTTGACCCCCAAGCGACTGCTGCGCAAGAACGACTCGGTGTTCGTATCCCTGGGTCAGGGCGACGACGGGGAGCTGTACATCGTGTCCATCGGCGGCGGCATCTATCACATCGTGGCCAAGCCGAAGTAGCGGCGTCCCCACGCCCAGGAATGCGGCCTGGCCGCATGTGCCGGGTGACGGCCAGGCTGTGTGTCGAGTGACCGTCCCGATGCGCCGAGTGACCGTCGCCCCGATCCGGAGATCCGCCACGTGATGACCAACGCGACCGTGACGCGCTACGACGAGGACGCTGAGGCGTACGAGCGCTATTGGGCGCCGGTCCTCGACGCCACCACTCGGGGGCTGATCGAGCGCGTCACGGGGTCGCTGACGGCCGGCCCGGGCCCCGCGA
>JBBSOS010000070.1:0-9765 GCA_038259505.1 Candidatus Limnocylindrales bacterium
CCGGCGTCGCGACGAGCCCGCCCGAGGTGCCGCGCGTCATCGCCCGAGGTCCATTCGGCAGTGTGCCCGGGTTGGCCATCGCAGCGGATGGGCCACTGCCGGACGTGGGCCTGCTCGATGCGCTCGATGCATGGGGTCGCGGAGCCTGGGTCAGGTTCACGACGAACGACGTCCCGATCCAGGACTGGCGAGTGGCTGTCACGCCCGAACCTGCCCTCGACCCCGCGACCACCGTCGAGCTGGGCAACGGCACCGAAGACACGACGGCCGAGATCCAGTTGCCGACGACCGGCCTGTACCTGCTCCGACTCGATGCCACGCTCGGTGAGCCGGGCGGCCCGGCGACCACTCGCAGCGAGGGATCGTGGGTGTGGCGGGTGGCGGTGCCCGATCGCGATGTCCCCGGAGGCGGCGACCCGTATCCGCCGATGCCGGCCATCATGCTGAGCTCGGGGGATGCCGATGTCGCCCTCGACCAGGGCAGCGGCTGCTACCTGGGCACGTGTGGCGACATCGGTGCGACGTCGCCACCCAGCACCATGCCCACGATCAGAACGCTCGCCGGCGCTCCGCTGACCGTGCGGCTCTTGGACGGTTCGGGCGTCGCGTCCTGGGACGTGGACGCGTCGACGATCGGAGCGACCGACGGGACCCCGGTGCCACTGGCAAGCGGCGCCGGACCCTCCGACCGCCTCACCATCGCTGCGCCACCCCCGGGTCGATGGGTGATCCTGGTGCATGTCCGGTTCGACCGCGACCGCGGCCACGCGGACGGGTACGGACGCCTCATCCTGAGATCGTCTGGTCGCTGACGTCCCTGTCAGCGGCCGTGGCAGCGAGCCGGCACACAGCCGGCCGCTGCCGCATGCCGGGCTCAGGCGGTCGCGGCGGCCCCATGTTCCGGGACGGCGGGGTCAGGCACGAACGTCTGCTGGGCGCTCTCTGCAAGCATCGTGCCCAACGCCTTCTGGAGTGCCAGCACGTGGGCACAGTCACCGGACGAGCCGAACGTGTGGCAGGTGCACGCCCACCCATCGGCATCGAGTCGCACACGATGGGCGTCGTTGTCGCCCCGGAACGTCACGCTCATCCGCTCGAACCTGATCCGGTCCAGCTCCCGAGCATAACGATTGGCCTTCTCGATCTTGCCGATGACGCTGGAGTGCATCGTGTCGGACCTCCTGACGGGCCCGCCGACCGCGTCGTCAGGGCCCCTGTGGGCGCTGGGCGGAGACCACCGGAGCCGCCGCGGCCAGGCGCCGATCGATGGTTCTAGCCTACTCCTTCCGCCCGGCCGCCGAACAGTCGGGGCGATGGTCCACGGGCGCACCGGACCGTTGCTGCGAGGCGCCGCGCGGCGTCCACCGGGTGCCGAAGCTCAGCCGAAGTCGTCGTCAGGGCCGAGGTCGTGGCCAGGGCGGACATCGTCGTCGGGCGTCCCGCCATCGGCGTCCTGGTCGCCCGACAGCGCCATGGCCTGCTTCAGCTCGCTGATGGCATCGACGGGGGTGGGATCGATGCCATACAGGGCGGCGAGGTAGACGCTCACGAAGTCGCCCAGGACGATCGCATCGAGAGCACGCGCGAAGCGGCTCGACCCGGTGACCCGGACCACCTGGTGGCTGATACCCGCTGTATCGAGCAACTCTCGCGACAGGCGCGCCCGGAGCTGGTTCCGGAGGTGATCGCCCTCGCTCTCGAGGAACACCACCAGCTGGTGGTCCCGGACGCCATCGGGTTGCGGGTAGCCCTCGACAGCATTGTGGGTCGCCTCAGGCAGCTCCTCGTATGCCGCGAACGACTTGCTGTTCTCGTTCAACTGGGTCTTCCACCGCCGGGCGACCGGAGCGAGGGAGCCACTCGACTCGATGATCGGGAGCCGGTCGATGAGGGCCCAGGCGAGTCGTTTGGCGGCATTGCTATCGGTCGGCGTGTCCGGGGCGGCCGCACGGACCGCCGCCTCGGCGGTCGTGGCAGCATCCTCCACCTCGTCGTCCGACAGGTCCAGCATCCCCGCCCGCTCCAGCAGGCCGGCGAGGAGCGTCACGGAGGAGCCTACCGCCGCCCGCGGCTGGCCGCCGCCGGGGAAGCCCAGGTGGGGCAGGTCGGCCCGACGTGCGACGTCGAGCAGGGTGCCGCCGGTGCTGATGATGGCGACCGGTGCGTGCCGCTCCACGGCCTGGCCGAAGGCGCTGATGGTCTCCTCGGTCGCGCCGCTGTAGGAGCTGGCCACGACGAGCGTCGCCGGGCCCACCCACGCCGGCAGGTCATAGCCGCGCACGACCTCGAGCGGCACCCGCAGCCGATCCGACCAGATGCCACGCACCAGGTCGCCGCCGATGGCCGATCCACCCATGCCCAGGACCGCGACGGAGGTCGCGGCCCGGTGAGCGTCGCCGAGGACCAGCGATCGCGAGCGAGCCCAGGCATCCCGCACCTGTGCCGGAACCGCAGCGGAGTAACCGAGCATGCCGGACGCATCCAGGCGCCGCAGCGCGGCGAGGTCGTCGAGGATGTCGCCGGGCGATCGGTCGGCGACGGTCACGACCCCGTCACGAAACGTCCGCCCTCGGCCAGCAGCGCGTCACGCACGGCGACCGTGGTCGCTTCCGCATACACCCGGACGAGCGGCTCGGTGCCGCTGAAACGCACCAGCAGCCAGGAGCCGTCAGCGCACCAGAACTTGAAGCCATCGTTGGTGGACAGGGCGTCCGTGCGGACCACCGGTTGGCCGGCGAGCGTCGTCGGCGCCTGCTCCCGCAGCTCGACCATGAGCCGATCCTTGAGCGCCGGATAGCTGCTCCGGTCGGCGTGCACATCCCTGCGCAGGTAGAACGACGGACCGGCGATCCCGTGGAGATGCTCGACCGCGCTCGATACCGGCCAGCGGCCGGCCTCACGCTCCCCGATGAACAGGTCCAGGAGCAGCAGGTCCGCGTAGATGCCGTCGCGCTCGGGCAGATGCATCCCGAATCCATAGCCGCCTGATTCCTCGCCGCCCATCATCGCGCCGGTCTCGATCATCTTCGGACCGACGTACTTGAAGCCCACGGGCGTCTCGTGCACCGCCACGCCATAGCGCTTGCCCAGGCGGCCGACCATGGAGGTCTCGTTGATGGTGGACACGACGGGCTGCCGGAGTCCCCGGTGCTCGACCAGGTAGTACATCAGCAGTCCCATCACTTCCAGTTGATGGATGAACGTGCCGCGCTCGTCCGCGGCGCCGGCCCGGTCGGCGTCGCCATCGAGCAACAGCCCGATGTCGTAGCCGCCTCCCCGGAGGATGCCCAGCGCCTCGTCGATATTGGGCGCGATGGGCTCCGGGTTGACGCCCCCGAACCACGGGTTCCGTTCGCCGTGGATCTCGTGGACAGCGATCCGGCCACCTGCCAGCAGCCGCGGGATCCAGCCAGCCCCAGAGCCCCACATCGGCTCGACCAGCACTCGCATGTCGGCCGCCTTGATCCGCTCCAGGTCGAGCGATCGCTTGAGGTACTCGACGTAGCCGTCATAGGGATCGAAACGACGCACCATCCCGTTGGCTTCGGCGTCCGCGACCGGACGCGTCGGTGGCCGGGCCCCGGCGTTGTCGCGGATGACCTGCTCCACGACCGACAGGATGTCAGCGCTCGCTGCGGCACCGGTCGGCGACTTGATCTTGAACCCGTTGTCGGTCCAGGGATTGTGGGACGCGGTGATCATCACGCCACACGCGAAGCCCTGCTCCACGACCTCGTACGAGGTCATCTGGGTCGGGATGGCGACCGATGCGATGGACACCGGCACGTCATAGGCCAGGAGCACCTCGGCCGCTGCCGCCGCGAAGTACTCGCTGGAGAAGCGCCGATCGTAGCCAAGCACCACGCCCTTCGCCGCGGTCCCCTGGTCACGGACCCACTGGGCCACCCCCTGGGCGCAGCGGCGGACGTTGTCGTAGGTGTAGTCCTCGCCGACGCGGGCTCGCCAGCCATCGGTACCGAAGACGATGGGCGGTTGTGGATCCGTTCGCTCGCTCACCGGCGGATGGTACCGGACGACCGGGGGCAGCGACAGCGCGTCGGACGACCCTGGGGCAGCGGCAGCGCGTCGGACGACCCTGGGCCAGCGGCGACACGCAGGTGACGCCGGAATCCCCTGCCCCGGTATCCTCCGTCGGATGACCGACCGACCCGTCGACCCGAGCGCCCCGCCGACGGCGCCCATCTTCGTCGTCGGGTCAGCGCGCTCCGGGACCACGATGCTGCGCCTGATGCTCGACTCGCACGCCCGCATCTCGAGCGGCGAGGAGACCCATTTCCTGCAGCAGATGGAGCCGGTGGTCGGCAGGCAGTGGCGACTCCTGGAACCGTACGGCTTCCCGCGGGAATACTGGCTCGACCGGTTGCGCCATCTGTACGGCGACTTCCAGGCCGAGTACGCCGCGCGCCGGCACAAGGTCCGTTGGGCCGACAAGGATCCCGGCAACACGATGGTGCTGCCGTTCGTCGAGGAGCTGTTCCCGGACGCCCAGTATGTCCACCTGCTCCGTGACGGGCACGACGTGGTTGCCTCGCATCGCGACCGCTGGGGATACCGGTCGGCGGCACGCTGTGCGCGCGGATCGTGGCGCAAGTACGTCGAGACCTGCCGGGTCCTCGGCGCAGGCGTGGGACCGGACCGGTTCCTGGAGCTGCGGTACGAGGCACTCGTGGCCGACCCGGAGATCGAGCTCCGACGGCTGTTCGCCTTCCTGGGTGAGGCTTGGGACCCGGCCGTGCTCACCTTCGACCGGGCCGAGCACGATGGCACCGAGCGCTACGCGAAGTTCACGGCCGAACGCCGGGAGCAGGGCGGCGACGCGGCAGCCGTGTACCAGACCCGGGTCGGTGCCGGCCGCGCGAGCCTCGATCCCGTGCTCCGGACGATGCTGCGTCGCAGCTCGGGTGCGCTCCTCGACGAGCTGGGCTACTCCGGGCGCTGACCTGGTGCGCGGACCAGGTCAGGTGACGTCGGCGGTCAGGGCACGTGACGTCGGGATCGATCAGAGCAGTTCGCGACGGCCCTCGGCGACCAGGCGGTCCACCACCAGCTTCACGTCCTGGGCCGAGTCGCTGGCGCACACCAGGAGGGCATCGGGCGTGTCGACCACGATCGCGTCCCGGATGCCCACGATGGCGATGGTCCGCCCGCCGGCGGCATGGACCAGCACCCGGTCCGCCCCCACCTCCACCACCTGTGCCCCGTGCGCTCCCCGGATGGAGACTGCCCGGCCGTTCCGACACTCATCCGTCGCAGCTTCCGGGGTGTCCCGCAGCAGGGCGTCCCAACTGCCCAGGTCGCTCCAGCCGACGTCCGCCGGCACGACTGCGACCTGGCCGACGACCGAGGCTGGTTCGAGCAGCGCGTAGTCGATGGATGTCGAGCGCACGAGCGGATACCCAGCCTCGATGCCGGTCGGTCCCGCCGCGACGGCCTCTCGCACCGCGAGCTCGATGTCGGCGGCGAAACGACGCAGGCCGGTCAGCAGCGCGTCCCGTCGCCACACGAAGATCCCCGCGTTCCAGGAGGCACGGCCCGTCGCAAGCAACTCCGCAGCGCGCGCTGGGTGAGGCTTCTCCACGAACCGCTCGACGCGTCGGCCGGGCGCGGCGCCGGTGGACCCACCGTCGTCTGCCGCCAGCACATATCCGTAGCCAGTCTCGGGGCCTGTCGGAGCGATACCCAGGGTCACCAGTTCCCCGCCGGTCGCTCGTTCCGCAGCTGCCGCGAGTGCCGCCCGGAACGCCGCCGCATCGACGACCCGCTGGTCAGCAGGCACCACCACCATGATCTCGTCGTCAGGTCGCTCGATGGCCAGGGCCGCCAAGGCCACCGCAGCCGCAGTGTTGCGGCCCACGGGTTCGCACAGCAGGTTGGAGCCCGGCATGCCCGGCAGTTGCGCCCGGACCAGTCCGGCATACCGACCGTCCGTCACGACGTACACGTCATCCATGCCGATGAGCGGCGACAGCCGCGCCACGGAGGCCTGGAGCAGGGTCGAGTCGCCCAGCAGTGACAGGAATGGCTTCGGCCGGGCCGTCCGGCTCAGGGGCCACAGCCGGGTGCCACCCCCACCCGCCATGATCACGGCGTACATCCGTCTATCCTAAGCCCCGCCCGGGGTCCCCCAGCGGCGATGCGGCCGTGACTCGACTGGGGTCCACCTCTCGTCGGACACGCAGCCAACACGTTCGGAGACACACGTGACCGTCGCGCCGCCCGGACCGGACGCCCCCAGGACCGCGGCCGAGTGGATCGAGGCGGCCCGAGCACTGGGCATCGACCCGACACCGGTCCCGGTGACCTGGCGGTCGATGCCGGGCCTCATCGAGCGGACGTGGCGCACGGAACGCATCAACCACGGCACCCTCGGTCGACGCCGCGACTTCCGGACCCGGCGCGTGCTTGCCTCGGTCCGGCCGGGGCTGTTGCGGCCCATCTTCCTGATCGGGGCGGCCCGGTCCGGCACCACCTTCCTGGGGGATGCGATCGGGCGCCTGCCCGATGTCAGCTATCACCATGAGCCGGTCGCCACCAAGGCGGCGGCCCGCCACGTGGCCGACGGGTCGTGGACCGAGCAGCGCGGACGCCGGGTCTTTCGGACCACGTATGCCTGGCTGCTCCGCTACCAGGTCGATGGTGGTCTTCGGTTCAGCGAGAAGACCCCCACCAACGCCTTCCTGGTGCCATTCCTGGCCCGGGCCTTCCCCGATGCCCAGTTCATCCACATCATCCGCGATGGCCGTGACTGCGCCGCGAGTCATATCCAGCGGCCCTGGCTGCGTGCCGATGCGGCGACCAGCGGCAAGCGCGAACCTGGCGGCTATGCCTACGGGCCGTGGGCGCCGTGGTGGGTGCCCGCAGCCGATCGGGGTGCCTTCGAGACCGGTCCTGACATCCTGCGCATGAGCATGGCGTGGCGGCTGTACGTCTCCGCCGCCCGGAACGCGGGCGCCACGCTCGGGGCCGACCGCTATCGGGAGGTCCGGTACGAGTCCCTCGTCCGCGATCCCCATGGAGTCGGCGACCAGTTGCTGGGCTTCCTGGGTGTTCCCGGCACCACCCCTCGGGGGGACTTCGACGCGGCGATCGAGGCGGCATCCACGGGCTCCATCGGCGCCTGGCGCGGAGCCCTCAGCAGCAGTCAGCTCGAGGTGATGACGCGGGACTCGGGCTGGCTGCTCGCGGAGCTCGGCTACGCCGACGCAAACTGAAGCCGCGCATGCCGACACCGACTGAGCAGCCCTACCTCGACCGTGCCGACGTCAGCCTCAGCGCCTGCTCCACGAGATCGTCGGGTGTCGCCCGACGGGCAAGGACCCTGAGCGACCGCGCGAACCAGCGCTCCTGGGGCCGGCGCGGAGCAGCGTGGCGACGCGTGCGCTGATCGACCCACCAGACCGGGCGTCCCCGCGACCGCAGCCGGACCACCGACATCAACAGGCGGGCCGTGTCGCGCCATCCCAACGGTCCATCGCGGCGTTCCGGGAGCAGTTGACCCGGCACCCCCCAGAAGACGACCCCGTCCGAGCGACCCGGCAGGGCCACGTCGTCGGCGCTCATGTCCACGAGCGTCACATCCGCAAGCGCCAGGGCAAGCACGACCGCCTCGTGCGTCTGGGCCACCCGCTGGTTCGGGGGCACGAGCGTGATGGAGGCGCGTGCTGTGCGCGATCCAGGGTAGCCATTGTCCGTCAGCTGGCCGGCGCAGTACAGTGCCGCGACACGCTGCGCGGCCGGTGGCAAGTCCTGGTGCCAGGTGACGGCCGCCGCAGTCTGGATGGGAGCGGTGGCCTGTGTCTTCCACCACTCGTGGGACCCGACTGCGGACGATGTCGCTGAGGCCTCCAGCATCGCGGGGCACCACGGCTCACCCAGGAACTCGCAGACACGTCGCAACTCATCCTCTGGAGCCGCGACCAGGTCTTCGAGGCGAACCCGGAGCAGCCTCGGGTCGGACTCGATCGCGGCCTGTGCCCGCTGGTCCCGCCGCACGCCATCAAGCAGATTCCATACCTGCGAGTCGGAGCCGAACGGCATGCGTGCCATCGAGACGGCACGTGCCCGGGGATCGCGCACCATGAGGATGATGGCGGCGTCCGGCCACAACGCACGGATACGCGCCACGTGGCGCAGGTGTCGCGGTGTCTTCTCGACCCAGCGCGGCTTGCCGGCATCCCGGGCCTGGGTCACCGTGACCGATTCGAGCAGCGCGGACACCGATGGCGCGCGCGCCGCGAGGCCCTCCCCGATGCGATCGCGACCGATGCCCGCAGCCTCGTGGACCCGCACCCCATCGGTCATCAGGGAGCACAGGAAGTCGGTGGCTGGTCCTGGCCAGCGTGACGTGTCGAGGAGCACCGACTCGTCCGTCACCGACAGGCGCGCGAAGAGGTGCGTCTCGGGGCCGCAATCGAAGGCCGGATGTCGGTCGAGGCACACGGCCATGAGGGTCGTGCCCGAGCGCGCCAGACCGACGACGAACACGGGCGACGTGTCGGGACCCCCCACCGGGTCAGGATACCCGCTCCGGGCGCCGAGTCCCTCGCAGCGGGCGGCGCGGTGCCCAACGGGCGACGACCTTCCAGCCTCGGTGTCGGCGTTGCCCAGTGGGCGGCACCTTGACCCCGATGGGCTCAGGCGGTGACGGGCTCCGGCACCGATGCACGGATGCCCGCGGCCTCCGCCAGCAGCGCAGCCTTGTCGGTGCGCTCCCAGGGCAGGTCCAGGTCCGTGCGCCCGAAGTGGCCGTATGCCGCGGTCTGTCGGTAGATCGGCCGGCGCAGGTCGAGCGCGCTGATGATGGCAGCGGGTCGAAGGTCGAAGTGCTCCTCGATCAGCTGCTGGATGGCGGCGTCGGGGATGCGACCGGTCCCGAAGGACTCCACCGAGAAGCTGATGGGCCGGGCGATGCCGATGCCATAGGCGACCTCGACCTCGAAGCGGTCGGCAAGTCCCGCAGCGACGACGTTCTTGGCGACCCACCTGGCCGCGTACGCCGCCGAGCGGTCCACCTTCGTCGGATCCTTGCCGGAGAAGGCGCCACCACCATGACGGGCCATCCCGCCATACGTGTCCACGATGATCTTGCGGCCGGTCAGGCCCGCATCACCCATGGGGCCGCCCGTGACGAAACGACCGGTCGGGTTGACATGCATGACCGGGTCATCGACCCGCAGACCCGGGTCGATGCTGGGCAGGATCACCCGCTCGATGATGCCCGCCCGCAGGTCGTCGGCGGCGACATCGGGGTCGTGCTGCGACGACACGACCACGGTGCGCACGCGCTTGGGCACCCCTCGCTCGTACTCCACAGTGACCTGGGTCTTGCCATCTGGCCGCAGGTAGGGCAGCTCGCCCGACTTGCGGACCTCCGCGAGCCGGCGTGCCATGCGATGAGCGAGCGCGATGGGCAGGGGCATCAGCTCCGGCGTCTCGCGGGACGCGAACCCGAACATCATGCCCTGGTCCCCGGCGCCCAGCTCCAGCTGCCGCTCCGTCGAATCGCGCACCTCGAGGGCGGCGTCGACTCCCTGCGCGATGTCTGCCGACTGCTCCTTGACCGAGACCATGACGCCCGCGGTCTGGTAGTCGAAGCCGTAGTCCGCGCTGGTGTACCCGATGTCCCGGATCGTGTCCCGGACGACCTGCTGGAAATCCACGTAGGTCTCGGTCGTGATCTCGCCGAGCACCACGACGAGGCCGGTCGTGGTCGCGGTCTCACACGCCACCCGAGCCGGCGGATCG
>JBBSOS010000071.1:0-9735 GCA_038259505.1 Candidatus Limnocylindrales bacterium
GGAGGGGTCGATCCGTCGTTCGAGGCGGGCACGCTGATGCTCATCTCGGACCACCTGAACCTGACGGGCCGGACGCCACTGCGGGGCCCCAACGATGATTCCCTGGGTCCCCGGTTCCCGGACCTGACCGTGGTCTATGACACGGTCCATCGGGCGGCCATCCGTGACGCCGCTGCGGCCGAGTCCGTCGCCCTCGCGGAGGGTGTCTATGCGGGGCTGATGGGGCCCACGTACGAGACGCCGGCCGAGGTACGCATGCTGGGCATGCTGGGCGCCCATGCGGTGGGTATGTCCACGGTCATGGAGGCCATCGCGGCCCACTGGGCCGGGATGCGTGTCGTGGCCGTGTCGCTCGTGACCAACAAGGGAGCGGGCCTGTCGACGACACCCCTGACGCATGCGGAGGTCCTGGCCGCCGCCAACGAGGCGGGCCCGAGACTCGCCCGCATCCTTGGTCGGTTCGTGCGGGAGCTGCCGCAGGACGCCTGATCTCGGGCCTCCCGGGCCCGTCCAGGAGGGCTTCTGGACCATCAGCCACCGCTCCGAGGTTGTGCGCATAGACCACCCACACAAGCATCGCGTGATTCCCGACTTCGCGGCCCGTCAGGCCGCTGGGTCCGTGTCCGCGGGTGTGGCGGCACGGGCGCCGGCACCGAACTCCGCATACGGCGGCAGCCCATCCCATCGCTGGGAGACGCTCCGCAGGAAGTAGTCGTCGTCACGTCCCCACGTGTGACCGTGGCCGTGCCGACGGTATATGAAGCCCACCGGCCAGGTGCGGAAGACCAGGCCGCCGGCATCGGTGACCCGCTCCAGGAACCCACGGTCGAGCGCGGACCGGACGGGTCGCCAGCCGCCCAGCGCCTCGAGTTCACCGCGAGGCACCATGATGGTCCCGCCGGCGATGCTCCGGTCATAGGTGTCCGAGGCAAGGCCGTGCCTGCGGATGGTGATGCCCGACTGGTCGAAGGTCACGAATTCCGCGGCCTTGCCCACGACCGTGGCACCCGAAGTGGCCCGTCCGAGGATGAGGTCCCAGACGTGTTCCGGACCGTACAGGTCATCGTCGTCCACCTTGGTCACGAACGTGCCGGCAGCATGCGCCGTGGCGACCGCCATCGCTTCCCCGAACCGGCTCGCAGCCGGGATCTCTACCAGGCGGGTCGGTATCGGCATGGTCGCCACGGCGCGGTCGAGGTCGTCCGTGCGATCGACCCCGTGCAGCCCGACGATGACCTCGAGGACCGGGTACGTCTGCGCTGCGAGCATGGCGAGGGCGTGCACGGCATGACCTGGGCGGCGAGTGACCAGGAGCGCCGTCACGCTCGGTGGCGCGGCGGCGGGCGTGGCGTCCGGGCGCAGCAGCGCGGGCAGAGCCAGGGACGTGCCATGGCCACGCATCGCGGCCCGACGTTGGCGCACGCTGCGGATCTGCCACTCGATGCGTTCCGCCGTGGTGTCCGGCAGCGGCTCGGAGATGATGTCGCGCAGCTCGCTCGTGAGCCGCGAGAGCACGGAGCCGGGGACATCGGAGGCATCCAGGACGACCCCGGCCACGGCCAGTCGGACGAGCAGCGACGCCGCATCGGCCGCGGCTATCGTGTCGAGCCCGAGGCAGGTGATGCCCGTGATGGACAGCAGCATCGCCAGGGTCTGGCTGTCGAACGGCGCCAGCAGCGAGCGCCAGACGGGCCCGGCTCCCAGGGTGGTGATGCTCCAGGCGACGCTGCCGCCGTCGCGGTGGCTGGTGTCACCAGCGTCGACCCGAAGCCTCAGGTGCCCGATCGAGACTGGCCCGTCCCGATGTGGGCGTCGTCGGATGGTCATGCCCCGCAGGTCGATGAGCGAAAGCGGCCCGTCGGAGGTCTCGATCCCGGTCATCGTGACGCGGAGCGTGCCGTCGGGCATCGAGCCCGAGCGCGCGGACCCCATGGAACTGGAGCGTGGGAACCCCGTGCCGTCGAGCCGCAGCTCCGCGTCCACCGCCGGCAGGGAGGTCTGGAGGATCGGATCGCCAGCACCGTCCGGCGCCCGATCGCCAGCGCCGTCCAACGCCCCCGGGTCGTCCGCTCGTGACCCATCGACATCGGCGTCACCGGCCGACATAGGCAGGTGTGCCGCGTCATGGACGCGGAGGAGAGCGCCAGGTCCGGGCCACAGCCATACCGGCAATCCGTCCGTGACGCCGATCGCGGGCGTCAAGGTCGCTGGCACCGGCCGCCCCGGGCTCAGCACGTCGAGCGCGGCCGCGATGACCTCGCGCAGCGGCAGCGGGTCGGCCAGGGTGACCGAGATCCCGACGGGGCCCGTACCGCGCGCCGGCAGCCGCACGTCGGACCCGATGACGCCCGGCAACGGGCCCAGTCGACCGGACCAGCCGGGTGTCGGAGGTCGCCAGGCCTCCACGCGGACGTGGACCACACGGGCGGTCCGGGCAGCGACCGGGTCGGCCGCGAATGACCGGAGCCAACGCCAGTCCCCCACATGGAGGTACACGACCGTGGTTCCCGTCGGCGTGGCGAGGGCACCGACTGTGGGGGACCACCTTCCGCGACGGACCCACCAGCCGAACAGGGGCGATCGGTCGGGCCGCAACCAGGCAACATCGGTCGCCGCATCGCCGATGGTCACGACCCACGGCCGGTCGGAACCGACTCGAACGAGTTCCGATGCCTGCCGTCGGAGGCGACCCACGACCCGGTCGATCACGCGCAACCGTCAACCCCCATCAGGCCGCCGGGTCGTCCAGCGCGCTGGCTGCCTATGATAGCCAGCGTTGCCCACTTGCCCCCGAGGTTCCCCATGGTCCTACGCCGCCTGTTCCAGGGCCCGCAGTCGCCCTCCGATGATGCAGACGCCACGGATGGGGCCAGTGCGCCGGCGTCCGGCCCAGGGGCCGGAACGCCCGCTGGCCCGGCCGCCGACACCGAGACCATCCGTCGGATCGCCGCCCAGCTCGACGCACTGCCCATGGATCAGCGACGGTTCATCGGTGGCTTCGCCTACGTCCTGGGTCGAGCGGCCCAGGCGGATCTGGACGTCAGTCCAGAGGAGGTGTCGTTCATGGAGCGGACCCTCATCGATGTCGGGGACCTGACCGAGGCGCAGGCCGTGCTCGTGGTCCAGATCGCCCGCAGCCAGGCGGAACTCCAGGGGGCCACGGAGGACTATCTCGTGACCCGCGAGTTCGCCGCGTCCGCCTCGGCCGAGGACCGTGAGAAGCTGCTTCGCCTGGCGTTCTCGGTCGGCGCCGTGGACGGTTCCATCAACGCTGAGGAATCGGCGGGCATCAACGAGATCGGCAAGGAACTCGGGTTCACGCCAGGTGAGGTCGACACCATCCGGATGGACTTCGCTGACCAACTGTCAGTGATCCAGGAGATGCGTCGCCTGCAGGCGGGTTGATGCGCGCCAGCGGCAGACCACTGCGACGTGGCATCATCTCCAGGGTTGCGGCACGCGAGTCGTGACCGCGATCTGAGGGAGGGAGACGCTGCTGCCGACGATCCGTCGGGCCGGATCACCGGCTCGCTCCTCTCGACCATCGTCGGTGCCGCGTCCCCGTGGGCTCGGGAGCACCATCGTCCTTCGCGACGGGCGAACGCTGGGCTTCGACGAGATCGGCAGGGCCAACGGTCCGGTGGTGTTGTACTTCCACGGATTCGGCAGCTCGCGGGTGGTGCGCCACCCCGATGACGACCTCATGGAGCAGTTGGGCGTCCATCTCATCGCGGTCGACCGCCCCGGGATCGGGCTGTCGACCGGTGCTCCGGGACGTCGACTGCTGGATTGGCCGCGTGACGTGGAGGAGCTTGCGGATCGGCTCGGCATCGACCGGTTCGCCGTGCTGGGCTGGTCGGGTGGCGGGCCGTACGCCCTCGCGTGCGGCTGGTCGCTGCCGGACCGGGTGGAACGGATCGGACTCATCAGTGCCGCCGCGCCCCTCACGCCCGGCGCCGACTACATGCTGCGCCGGCACCGGGTCGCGTCGCGAGCCGCGGACAATGCGCCATGGATGATCCGTCTCGCGATGTGGCAATGGTCGCGCGGTCAGCGGGCTGACCCGGAACGTCATCTGGACAAGGCGATCGAGGGCATGATCGAGGCCGACCGGCAGGTCCTGGAAGACCCTCGCCTGCGGCAGGTCCTGATCGACAACGCTGACGAGTTGTACCGCCAGGGTGGCCGCGGTCTGTACGACGAGGCGCTCATCATGGCCCGGCCCTGGGGATTCCCCATCGCCGGGGTGCAGACGCCGGTCCGCCTGTGGCACGGGGACATGGACACGACGGTACCTGTCGGCATGGCCCACTACCTCGCCAGCATGCTCCCGAATGCCGAGGCGACGTTCTATCCGGGCGAGGCGCATCACCTGGTCTACGATCGATGGCAGGAGATCCTGGCCGACTTCGTCGGCGTGGCGCCCTTCCCGACCTGAGCCGCGCGGTGTCCACGCACCTGCACCCCGGGCCGTCTCCCCACCGCACCGGCGAGACATGCGCCGCCAGCACCGGGTGCGGGGCTGACGCTGAATGAGGACATCCGGTCGCTCCGGCCGCGAGTCGCGCCAGCGATCAGGGCCACCGATCGGGTCGTCAGCCGGCACGTTGGGTGTCACCCGCACCCGCCACCCGCAGCGCTCGCTCCACCTCCGCGACGCCGGCCATCACGCCCTCGCGGAGCCGTTCCAGGCCCGCGTGCACATCCCGCGCGGCGGTGCCGATAGAGGTGAGTTGCATCTTGAGCGCCCGGATGGTCTCCATCTGGCTACGGACGGCGATGATGGCCGCACCGATGGCGGCGGTGTCGACCTCCAGCTCCTGTTCCGCGAGCGTGGCGAGGCCATGCAGGCGGGCAAGGCGGACCGCAGCGTCGAGAACGGCGGCGTCGGGCGCCTCGGGGTCGATCACGCAGTACACGTCACCCAAGCGCACATCGAAGGGTGCGATGCCGGCCGGGGCGTGGCTGGGGGTGAAGACCACGAGGCCGACCTGGGCCGCTCGATTGCGTTTGGCTTCCGCCAGCTCGGCACGCATCTGCTTGCCCGAGATGCTGCGGTCCTTGCATTCGATGACCACCCGCAGGTCCGCGCCACGCGTCAGCGCAGGGTCGATGGTCAGCAGGAAGTCGCCCTTGCGGGACCGGATGACGTCGCCGGTCTCGTCGGCGGTGCGATCGATGGCGTCTCCGGTCCCCCGGCACACGTCCCCCAGCAGGGAGCCCACGAGATCCTCGAGATCGGCACCCTTGGCCGACGACCGGGCCCGCTCGCCGGCGCGGGCCGCTCCGGCCGCCTCGATCGCCGTCAGGCGCTCGTGGAGTCCCGTGAAGCCAGCGCTCACCTCGGTCCGGAACTGGTGCAGTGGGGATCCCAGGCGGGTCGGGTCGAGCAGGTGGCCCAACCGGGACGCGTCACCATCGAAGTAGTTGCCGAGCATGGTCTTCATGCGGCCCATCGCCGAGTCTCGCCGCGACTCATCGAACAGGTCCGTGACGAAGGTCCGCAGTTGACCGCGGTCACCCAGGAACTTCTCGAGGGTCCGCGGCAGACGGCCGTCACCGTCGGCGAAGTTCTGGCGCAGCACCGCATCGAGCGCGACTCCGGCACGCTCATTGGATGCCTCGGCCGACCGCATGAGGCCCTCGAACTCGCGGCGCACCACGTCCACATCGAGCGATACCCCGGCATCCTGCAGCGCCGTGAGGCCGATCCGAAGGGCTCGTTCAAGGAGTGCCTCGCGGTCCGCCTCGGGACGCTCAGACACGAACGCGGCCAGGTGCGCGTCGACGATGGAGAGCCGTTCGATGGTCAGCCGGTCCGCCTCCACGCGGATGCTCGTGAGCGTCCGGTCCACGGGAGGGAGCGGGACGAGTCGCACAGGTTCCATGTGCGCATCGTGGACGTCGATCGTGCCAGCTAGCGTGTCACCACGCGCGCATCATCACCGGCGAGACTGCGACGCCCTCGTAACGGATGGGCGGGGCGACGGGTGCGCTGGGCGCCTGGGGCTCATGTGCGGGCCGCCAGGGCGCGCTGACCCCGCCGCCGCCGGCGATGACGACGGCCACGAGGAAGCCCAACAGGAGCACGATGCCTCGGCGGTGCATGACAGCACCACGGTACCCGCCAGCCTCGGGCCGCGTCCAGCGGGACCATCTGCTCTCCGGGGTAGCTACCCTGTGTGCCATGCGTCTCGTGCTCGCCCATGGTGCCTCTGGGTCCGCGGCTTCCATGGCGGTCCACGTCGATGGTCTCGCCGCTCGGGGCGTGGATGCCCTGGCCATCGACCTGCCGGTGCGCAAGGCCGAGACCGCCACCGAGGCGTATCGGTCTGCGGCGGGGCTCGACCACGTCCCGCATCCGGCGACCATCATCGGGGGCCATTCGTACGGCGGTCGCGTGGCCAGCCTCGTCGCTGCCGATCCGAACGCGCACGTCGCGGGACTGGTGCTGCTCAGCTATCCGCTGCACCGACCCGGCGACCCATCGTGGGCTGCCCGCACCGCGCACTGGGCGAGGATCGGGGTGCCCGTGCTGCTCCTGTCGGGTGAGTCGGATCCGTTCGCACGCATCGACCTGCTGCGGCAGGCGGTGGCCGAGCGGCTCGTGGATGTCGAGCTGGTGACCTATCCGCGGCTCGGTCATACCCTCAAGCCGGTCCTCGCGGATGTGCTCGACCGGGTGGCGGCCTTCGTCAGCGCGCGCTGAGGTCGCCGTCGAGGGTCAGTGAGCCACCCACGGGCACGACGCGAACGACCGTCTCCGGCGCCACGGTCGCTGCGAGACGCGCGAACTCGTGGGGTGGGTCGATCCGCGTCGCGGGCCGCATCCGACGCAGCCCGATGGGATGGAGCGTGCCCCAATGGATGGGCACGGCTACCCGGGGTCGGACCAGCCGGATGGCATGCGCCGCGCCGAGCGGATCGAGGTGCTCCGGCGCACGCGCACGCGGTCCCCAGCCCCAGACCGGGATGAGCGCGAGGTGGACACCCCGGTCGAGCAGGGCCATGTCCTCGAACAGGGCGGTATCCCCGGCGAAGTAGACCGAGCGCGTGCCCGTGACGAGGTAGCCGACACACAGCTCCGTCGGCCCGATGGGCGGTCCGAAGCCACGGTGCAGCGCCTGCGTGGCTTCGATGGTCAGGCCGGCGACCGCGATGGCATCGCCGGGCACGACCTCGACGACCTGGCGGAAGCCGCGGGCCCCGAGGCGGGCGGCCATGCCCCGTGGCACCACGATGGGGACCGTCGCGTCGAGCAACTGGAGCGAGCCGTAGTCGAGATGGTCCCAATGCGAGTGGGAGATGAGCACCACGTCGACCCGGTCCCAGGAATCCGGGTCCACCGGCGCCGCCGCACGGACGAGCGGGCCGACCCGGCGCCGCAGGATCGGATCGGTCAGGACGCGCACCCCACCCACATCGATGAGCACGGTCGAATGACCCAGATAGGACATCGAGAGCGTCAGGGGTTCGCTGTTCTGATGGACATCCACGGCAGCCCAGAGTAGGGCATCGGGTTCGCGCGACACGGTTCGACCGGCGGTCTGTGACGGCCGCCGGTCGAACGCTGTTGGAGGGCCTGCCGGGAAGCGAGGCTCACTCGTCAGTGGAGGCGCAGGGTCCTCGACGAGTCCTGTCGGGCGCCGCCCTTGTCGATGCCCACGGCCCGGAGCTCCAGCTTGCCGGCCCTGCCGGCCGTCCGCAGGGTCACCTCTGCGACGTAGGCCGCGCCGGACCGACGGGTGTCCACGACCCGGTCGCGGGCACCCGGCTGACTGATGCGCAGCCTGGGTGCCGCCTTGAGGGGTTCGGTGGAGTAGACCCGGATCCGGACGCGCTGACCACGTCGCGGGGTCGTATCACTGATCTCGATCCGGAAGGCACCCACGCGGATGGTCCGGGTGACCGTGACCGTGCCCGCTGACGTCCTGACCGAGATGACCGCCTGGTACGTGCCTGAGGGGACGAATCGGCCCTTGCGATCCTTGCCGTTCCAGACCCACGCGTGCCGGCCCCTGGCCAGGACCTTGCCGTCGACATGGGTCAGGATGGCGTGCCCCGATCCATCCCGGATGCTCCAGGTGACCCTGGATCGCCGCGTCAGGGTGAACGCGATCCGCGTGGACGGCGCGAACCGGTCCCGGTCGGCCGCGAAGATCGCCTTGCGGGACAGGGCAGGGGACTTGAGTGACGTCAGCAGCAGGGCCCGAACCGTCCTGGAGGTACCCCGATTGCCTGCCTTGTCCGTGGGCGTCAGGGTGACCGTGTAGCGGCCATCGCGGACGACCTTGCCGGAGTCGTTGCGACCGTTCCAACTGATGGAGCCGCTGCCCTTCCGACCCGCACGGGTCAACGACCGCACGACCGTACCGGAGCTGTTGCGGACCCTGACCCGGATGGAGGCTCGCTCCGACAGCGATTCCCGGACGCGCAGGCTGTCCTGGAGGTGATCGCCGTTGGGGCTGAAGCGCAGGACCCTGGAGGTCGCGGCGATGCCCGTGCCACTGCCCTGCACCTTGAGCACGGGTGCCTTCCGGTCAGCCTTGCGAGCCGGTGCCGGCGTTGCGGATCCGCCGCCACCGCCGGTGCCGGCGCGGAACTCCGAGGCGGTCATGCCGAGGTCGCCCGTCAGCGCGCGGTAGTGTCCCTGGCGCGGATGGGGGTCCATGTGGATGCGCGCCCAGCCGGTGCGGTCCGAGTCCCGATAATAGTCCCCGGACCCCACGAATCCGTCGTATCGACCCGCGGTGTTGGGGCTCTCGAAGATGTCGTCCATCGACTGGTCGCCGTTCATGAGGGCGCGCGGGAAGTCGACCTTCTGGTCCATGCCGTACGCGAACACGGCTCGGGCGCCGATGTCCAGGAAGCCGGACGCGTAGTTGTCGACGCGCTTGGTCGCGGTGCCCTTGCCGAACTCGGGGCCCATGTACTCCTCGCCATTGCCCGATGCATAGCACAGGTGCATGAGCAGCACGACCGCGTTCGGCGCGAGCTGGACGCGCTTGCGCAACTTGTTGGCGCCGTAGTACGCGGTGCTGTAGGCCGAGCTGCCCTCCTGGGGATCGAGCCCGAAGCCGTCTTTGGTGTCCTCCTGGAACGGACCGTGGGGACTGGGCCAACCATTGCCGTGACCCATATAGACCACGAGACTGGCGCCCTGGATGGCGTCGAGCACCTTCTCCCACGTCGCCTTGGGGTGGAGCACCTTGCGAACGCGCATGCCGGCGTCGGCTGCCTCGCTGGCGATCGCACCCGCATCGCGCTTGTTGTCGTCCGTCATGCTTGCCGATGGCCCGACGATGATGACCGCGAGTGGCGCCGAGCTATCAGACGCGGCCGCCGGGGCCACGCCCAGCGACGCCTGGGTGCTGACCACCATGAGGGCACCGACGAGGGTCGAGAGGACGCGCCGTAACCCGGCGCCTCGCTTGACCCGTTTGCCTTCGTCACCGATGCCACCGGTCGTTCGCCGGGCTGGTGCCGGGGACGCCCCCTGGGCGCCGGTCCTGTGCGTGGGCAATACGTTGCCTCCCCTCTGCCGGACCATCGCGCTGGGGCGCGAGGACGGTAGGTGGTGGCCGCCCGATCAGGGGAGCAGTGAAGGTGGCGAGAAGCGCGCGGGCAGGTGGTGCCGACCGCCAGCCTCGACCACGCTCCGCCCACACCGGTGGTCGCGAGCGTCCAGGGACTCACGTCCCCTGATGCACCGACTGGCCGTCGAGGTGATCGGCC
>JBBSOS010000072.1:0-9620 GCA_038259505.1 Candidatus Limnocylindrales bacterium
CCCCGGGGCTCCTCATGGACGGCCAGGAAGGGCGCCAGGTCGAGGCCATCCACGAGGTCGCTGACGAACGCCGGCAGCGAGTCGGGAGCCACCCAGTCACGCACCGACGGGGGCATCACCAGCAGGGTGTCCTGGTCATATGGCCGGAAGGTCTTGGTGCGCATGAGTGATTCTGGCATGCACCAGACCTGCTCGCTGGCCATTACCGACGCAGCCTCCTAGGAACCCTGGCTCGTCGGCGTGGGCACGGCAGCCACGTCTCCCGGTCGGGGCTCCGCAGCACCCGAACCACCCCTGAGTGCCGGGTCACCACGGGTCTTGGACGAGAACACGTACGCGATGCTGCCGACCACGATGACGGACAGCACGCTGATGGCGCGGTCGACCAGCGAGATCGCAAGGGCTTCGGTCTGAGCGACCCCGTACACCGAGTGGAGCACGAACACCATGCCGCCCTCGACCAGGCCCAGACCGGCGGGCGTGAACGGCACGGCCGTCAGGAGCGACGCGATGAGCGCCACGAAGAAGGCACCGCTGATGCCGATGTTGGTGTCCAGGAAGCCCAGGGCCAGGATCACGAAATACAGCCGCAACGCCTCGGTGGTCCAGATGGCCACTGTCGCGATGCCGATCGGGAACAGGCTTCGCCGGTCCACCGAGAACAGGCCGACCTCGAACTGGTCGTAGAGCACCACCGCGCGCTGGGGCACCGGGAGACGGGTGAGGATCCGTCGACCGAAGTTCCGGACGACGAACAGGCCCACCACGAGCACGGCGACCACCACGAGGCCGACGGCGAAGATGATCCGGACCTCCTCGGGCATCTGGGTCCGGAAGCTCCAGAATCCGGCCGCGAGACCCAGGACCACGATCGCAATGAGGTCGAAGACCCGCTCGATGAAGATGGTGCCGAAGGTCTTGCTCAGCAGGACCCCGGTGTTGATGCGCAGCAGGTAGCCGCGGTACACATCGCCCAGCTTGGCCGGCACCACGCAGTTGACCAGCCAACTGATGAGCACCATCTCGGTGCCGTCCTTGACCTTGAGCGGGTACCCCACCCCGCGAATCAGGATGGCCCAGCGATAGCCGCGGATGGGGAAGCCGACGTAGTAGATGGCAAGGGCGGCGAGCAGCCACCACGGGTTGGCGTCCCGGATGTAGCCCGGCAACTCGTTGAGGTGGAACCCGGGCAGTGCGGCCGCCAACAGCAGCAGCACGCCCAGCGGCAACACGATGGAGATGATCGTGCGCGGGTTCCGGAGTCGCTTCGAGAGCGGCACGGCGCCCTGCTCCACGTCCTCATTGACGCCCACGTGATCCTGCGCTTCCGCGGCCGCGATCTCGGCGCTGGAGATGGCTGACATATCCGGGTGCGCGACCTGCTGGAACATGGAGGCATGGGGCGACGCGGACCGATCCGATGCGGATCCAGGGGGCGGTGGCGTGCCGCCGGATGAGGTCGACTCGTCCGGGTCGGCCGGCCGTCGAGGGTCGGCCGGGTCGGCCGGCCGTCGAGGGTCGCTCACGGCCGCGCCGCAGCGCCCGATGATCCGGGCAGGTCGGCCACGATACGGTGGTTGCCGCGGATGCGCTGCAGGACCTTCGCCACGGGAGTCCAGCCGCGGACCAGGTACGAAGCACGACCCCGGATGATGGTCGCATCGCGCAGGAGCGCCAGGAACGCCGCGGGGCCGTCCACGACACCCGGCAGCACGGTCTGCGCGACGCCCAGCTCCATCACGCTGTGGGCATCCGAGGAGGCCGTCCCGGGCAGGTGACGGGACTCGGCGAAGGCGGCTGCGAATGGGTTGGCATCCCGGTAGGCTCGCGCATTGTGGATCTCTACGTAATCCACGACGGCGGCCAGCTCGTCAAGGATGTCTTGCGTTTCCTCGGCACCACTGCCACCCGAGGACCGAAATCGGTCGAAGGGGTGTGGCAGCCCCACGATGCCACCCTGCTCGTGGATGGCTGCTGCCGTCTCCGCTGCCGAGAGCCCCGGCGGCACGGGCCGCTCCAGGTACAGCCCGATCAGGTCGCCCTGCGACGACCGGACCTCCTCGCCCACGATGATGGCCAGCCCATCGGGTGCCTGGTCGCGCGCCCGGAGCGCGCCATCGATGCGCTCATGGTCCGTGATGGCGAGGTGGGTCAGGCCGATACGGCAGGCCTTGGCCATCAGGCGGCCGGGACTGGCCACGGAGTCGAACGAAGCGGCGCTGTGACAGTGCAGGTCCAGGAACGAGCGCGGTGCGACGTCGGGCATCTCAGATCCGCTGCACCAGGGACTTGCGGAAGAAGTCGAAATGCTCGAGGGCGAGACCGGTGCCCAGCGCCACGCAGTTGAGGGGGTTCTCGGCGACGTGGCAGGGCACCCCCGTGACCTGGGTCAGCAGCTTGTCGATGTTGCGCAGCATGGCGCCGCCGCCGGACATGACCATGCCCTTGTCGATGATGTCGCTGGACAGCTCCGGGGGGGTCTCCTCCAGCACCTGCCGCACGGAGGCGACCACCTGCTGGAGCGGCTGCTCGAGCGCCTCCATGACCTCTGAGCTCGTCAGCGGGATGGTCCGCGGCAGGCCCGCGATGAGATCCCTGCCGCGCACCTCCATGTGCAACTCGCGATCGAGCGGCAGAGCCGTGCCGATGCCGATCTTGACCTCTTCCGCGGTCCGCTCGCCGACCATCAGGTTGTACTTCTTGCGGATGTAGCTGGCGATGGTCTCGTCGAACCGGTTGCCGCCGACCCGCACGGACCGGGACACGACGATGCCACCGAGCGCGATGACGGCGATCTCGCTGGTGCCGCCGCCGATGTCGATGATGAGGTTGCCCGAGGGGCCCGAGATGGGTACGTTGGCGCCGATGGCCGCAGCCAGCGGCTCCTCGATGAGGTACGCCTCGCGCGCCCCGGCCTTGAGCGCCGCGTCGCGGACCGCTCGCTTCTCCACGCTCGTGACACCCGACGGCACGCTGATCATCACGTCCGGCTTCGTGAAGGAGCGACCGGCCTTGCGGATGAAGTAGCGAAGCATCGCCTCGGTGATGACATAGTCGGCAATGACCCCATCCTTCATGGGCCGGATGGCGGTGATGTTGCCGGGTGTGCGGCCAATCATCTCGCGCGCTTCCTCGCCCACGGCGACGATCATGTTGTCCTCGCTCACCGCCACCACGGAGGGCTCACGGATGACGACGCCCTTGCCCTTGACGTAGACGAGCACGTTGGCGGTGCCGAGGTCGATGCCGATCTTCACGGCGCGGCGGGACCAGAGTTCATGGGTTGGATGACGACCCTTCGGAGACGACCTCGATGTCTGCCCCCAGATCGAGGAACTTGCCCTCGATGTTCTCATACCCTCGCCGGACCTGGTGCGCGCCGTGGATGAGGCTGGTGCCGTCCGCGGCGAGCGCCGCCAGCATCAGCGAAGCCCCCGCGCGAAGGTCGCTCATCTCCACCTCCGCTCCATGGAGCGCCGACGGACCGTGGAGATACGCGTGTCGCGCGTCGGGGATGTCCACCGTGGCACCCATCCGCCGAAGCTCCTCCATCCACTCCAGGCGATCCTCGAAGATCGTCTCGTGGATATGGCTCGTGCCGCTCGCCTGGGTCAGCAGCACCGCCGTCGGCGACTGCAGGTCCGTGGCCAGACCCGGGTACGGGGCGGTGTCGATGTCCGCCGAACGGTATGCCCCGCGATCGCCGGCTCGCACGGTCAGCTCGTCACCAGTTGCCTCCACGTGCACGCCGATCTCCGTGATGACCTCGAGGAATGCGCCCAGGTGCTCCTGCGGCGCCCCGGTGAGGGTCACCTGACCGCCAGTGACCGCTGCCGCGATGACAAACGTGCCTGCCTCGATGCGGTCCGCGATGACCTGGTGATCGGCACCCCGCAATCGCCGGCGACCCTCGACCTCGATGGTGTCGGGCGCCGTCCGCTCGACCTCCGCGCCCATCTGCTGCAGGAAGTCGATGAGGTCGTCCACCTCGGGCTCCTGTGCAGCGGGCCGGATCGTGGTGTGACCGTCGGCGAGCGTCGCCGCCAGCAACGCGTTCTCAGTGCCCATCACGGTCACCGTGGGGAAGGTGATGTCAGCCCCTCGGAGGCGGCCCGGCGACCTCGCGAAGTAGTAGCCGTTGCGGTACTCGATCTCGGCACCCAGCGCACGCATCGCGTCGACGTGGAGGTTGACCGGCCGGCGGCCGATCCGGTCACCACCGGGATTGCTGATGATGACCCGGCCGAAGCGCGCCAGCAGCGGTCCCAGCAGGATGAAGCTGGCGCGCATCTTGGCTGCTGCCTCAAGGGGCACGAACAGCCAGTCCACGTCGCCGGAGGCGACCTCATAGGTGTTCCGGGCCGGGTGATCGACCACGATGCCCAGGTCGCCCAGCGTCTCGACCATGACCGTCACATCGGCGATCTCGGGCACGTTGGTGAAGCAGCAGCGCTCGCCCGTGAGCGTGGCAGCGGCGAGCAGCTTGAGCGCGGCATTCTTGCTGCCACTCACCGGGACCGTGCCCCGGAGCGGCGTGCCACCCGCGACCCGGAAGGCCTCTCGCTGGACCGGTGGTGCCTGGTACTCCCAGTGAAACGGACGGGCGTCAGCCATCGTGGCTACGGCCGCTGCCGCGGTCCCTCGCGTCGGCGGCGTTCCGCGACGCGGATATGCAGCAGTGCACGCTGCATCGACGCGCGGGCGCGGGCAAGGTCGGCAGGCTCCGTGAACCCCTCGGCGAGTGCTGCCTCGGCGTCGCGGCGGGCATGTTCTGCGGCCTCGAGGTCGATCTCCGAGGCGAGGTCCGCCGTCTCGGCCATGACCACGACCTTGTCCGGTCGCACCTGGAGGAAGCCGCCAGCGATGGCGAACGCTTCCTCCTGGCCACCGGTCCGGATGCGCAGCTCCCCGAAGCCCAGGGTCGTCAGCAACGGAGCGTGATGGGGCAGGATGCCCAGCTCACCCTCGATGCCCGGGCAGACCACGGAGTCGACCTCGCCTTCGTAGGCGCGTCGTTCGGGCGTCACGATCTCGAGGTGCAGAGGCATCGTCAGGAGGCGAGCTTGGCGGCGCTCTCGCGAACGTCGTCGAGGGTACCCGCGAGGAAGAATGCCTGCTCCGGCAGGTCGTCCGCCTTGCCCTCGAGGACCTCCTTGAAGGACGCGACCGTGTCCTTGATGGCCACATAGCGGCCGGGCCGACCCGTGAACACCTCGCCCACGAAGAACGGCTGGCTCATGAAGCGCTGCAGCCGGCGGGCGCGACCCACCAGCGAACGGTCCTCGGCCGACAGCTCGTCGATGCCCAGGATGGCGATGATGTCCTGGAGGTCACGGTACCGCTGCAGCACGCGCTGGACCTCACGTGCCACGTCGTAGTGCTCCTGGCCCACGACGAGCGGGTCGAGCACCCGGGAGGTCGACGTCAGCGGGTCCACGGCCGGGTAGATACCCAGCTCGGTGATGTAGCGCTCGAGCCTGATGGTGGAGTCGAGGTGCGCGAACGCGGTCGCTGGCGCCGGGTCGGTGTAGTCGTCCGCGGGCACGTAGACCGCCTGGAGCGATGTGATGGAGCCCGTCTTGGTGGACGTGATGCGCTCCTGGAGGCCGGCCATCTCGGTGGCCAGGTTGGGCTGGTAGCCGACGGCGGAGGGCATCCGGCCAAGGAGTGCCGACACCTCGGACCCGGCCTGGGTGAAGCGGAAGATGTTGTCCACGAACAGGAGCACGTCGCGACCCTCGTCGCGGAAGTACTCGGCCATGGTCAGGGCCGTCAGACCGATGCGCAGCCGCGCGCCCGGGGGCTCGTTCATCTGCCCGAAGGCCATGACCATCTTGCTGATGACACCCGATTCGGTCATCTCGTGGAGCAGGTCGTTGCCCTCGCGGGAACGCTCGCCCACGCCCGCGAACACGGAATACCCGCCGTGCTCCTGCGCCACGTTGCGGATGAGCTCCTGGATGATGACCGTCTTGCCCACGCCGGCGCCACCGAAGACGCCGACCTTGCCACCCTTCGCGAAGGGCGCCACGAGGTCGATGACCTTGATGCCCGTCTCGAACAGCTCCACCGTGGTCGTCTGGTCCTCGAAGGAGGGTGCCTCGCGATGGATCGGGTATCGCTGCTCGGCCTCCACGGGCCCCATGCCGTCGATGGGCTCGCCCAGCACGTTGAACACCCGTCCCAGGGTGGCGGGACCGACAGGCACCGAGATGGGGCCGCCGGTATCGGTGGCCTCGATGCCCCGGGCGAGGCCGTCGGTGGCGGTCATGGCCACGGTCCGCACCCAGTTGTTGCCCAGGTGCTGCTGGACCTCGCAGGTGACGGAGACGTCACCCTGTCGCAGGACCACGGCGTTGTAGATCGACGGCAGCCTGCCGGGCGGGAACTCGATGTCCACGACCGGGCCTGTGATGGCGATGACGCGTCCGACGGCACTGCCGGTGGCGGGGGTGGGGTCTGTGGCGACTGCCATGTGGCTGGGTTCCTCCGTATCCGGGTCAGGACGCGCTGGCGCCGGTCGCGATCTCGATCATCTCGCGGGTGATGTTGGCCTGTCGGACCTTGTTGTACGTGAGGGTGAGGTCCTCGATGAGCTCCTGCGCGTTGTCCGTCGCGGAGCGCATGGCGACCATCTTGGACGACCACTCGCTCGCGGTGAGCTCCAGGACCGCCTGGTAGATGCGGGTCGCCACGTAGCGCGGCAGCAACTGCTCCAGCACCGCAGCGGGGCTGGGCTCGAAGATGAACTGGTGGCCAGGGATGCCATCGGTGTCGTCGCTGGGCACGATGGGCAGGAGTGGCTCGGCCGCCGGCCGCTGGACGAGCGTGGATACGAAGACGGGGTGGATGAGGTCGACATGGGCATACGTGCCGGCCAGGTAGTCGTTGGTGACCAGACGCGCCAGCGGCAGCACATCCGCGAAGGTCGGTCGGTCGCCGTATCCCTCGAATGACGCCACGACGGGCATGCCGGCACGGCGCATGGCGGCGTTGCCCTTGCGACCGACGGCCACGACCTTGATGTCGCCGGCAGTCTCGGTGATGTGGCGCATGGCGTAGCGGATGGTATTGGTGTTGAGCGATCCGGCGAGGCCCCGGTCGGTGGTGAACAGCACCACCAGCCGGGCCCCATCCTGGGCGCCACCCAACAGCGGGTGCTCGTCCGCGGACAGCACGGCGGCGACGTCGGCGAGCACCTCATCGAGCTTGTCCCGGTAGGGACGTGCCTGGAGGGTCGCATCCTGGGCGCGCTTGAGCTTGGATGCGGCCACGAACTGCATCGCACGGGTGATCTGCTTGATGTTCTTCACCGAGCCGATGCGGCGTCGGATCTCACGCTGGCTGGGCACGTCCTGGACGGTGCCTCCTGTGCTGGTCTGGCGTCAGGTCCTGCGCGGGACCCGCGGTCGACGCTGCCGTCCGGGGGACGGCTCGCGTCAGGCCGTGAATGTCTCCTTGAAGTCGCTCGCGGCCGAGCGTAGACCGGCGACGATCTCTTCGCTCAGCTGTGGCTTCTCGGCGAGCGTGGTCAGGATGTCCGCCCGTTCCGATTCGAGGAACCGGTAGAAGCGGCTCTCGAAATCCTTGATGCGGCTCGTCTCGATGTCATCGAGGAAGCCGTTGGTGACGACCCACAGGATGGCGACCTGCTTCTCCATGGCGATGGGCGAGTACTGCGGCTGCTTGAGCACTTCCGACATCTTCTCGCCCCGTGTCAGCTGGTCTCGGGTGGCCTTGTCCAGGTCCGAGGCGAACTGCGCGAAGGCAGCCATCTCACGGTACTGGGCCAGGTCCAGTTTGAGCGGGCCAGCGACCGTCTTCATGGCCTTGGTCTGGGCGGCGGAACCGACCCGGGACACGGACGTGCCGACGTTGAGCGCGGGCCGCTGGCCGGCATTGAAGAGGTCCGTCTCCAGGAACAACTGGCCGTCGGTGATGGAGATGACGTTCGTCGGGATGTATGCCGAGATGTCACCGGCCTGGGTCTCGATGACCGGCAGCGCCGTGAGCGAGCCGCCGCCGTTGTCGTCGTTCAGCCGGGCGGCGCGCTCGAGGAGGCGGCTGTGGAGGTAGAACACGTCACCCGGGAACGCCTCGCGGCCGGGTGGCCGGCGCAGCAGCAACGACATCTCGCGATATGCCCAAGCGTGCTTGGTCAGGTCGTCATAGACGCACAGCGCATCCTTCACGAGGACCCCATCGATCTCGACCCCGTTCTCCATCACCTCCTCGCCCATGGCGGCGCCCGCGTAGGGCGCGAGGTACTGGAGTGGCGCCGGGTCCTCGGGGCCTGCGAGGACCACGATGGTGTGCTCCATCGCGCCGTGCTGCTCGAGCACGGCCACCACCTTCGCGACCGTCGACAGCTTCTGCCCGATGGCCACGTAGACGCAGATGACGCCCTTGCCCTTCTGGTTGATGATCGCATCCACAGCCACGGCCGTCTTGCCGGTCTGGCGGTCGCCGATGATGAGCTCCCGTTGCCCACGGCCGATGGGGATGAGCGCGTCGATGGCCTTGATACCGGTCTGCAACGGCGTGTCGACGGACTTGCGGGTGATGACACCGGGCGCCACCCGCTCGACCGGACGGGTCGTGTCAGTGGCGATGGGACCCTTGCCATCGAGCGGCCGGCCGAGCGGGTCGACCACTCGGCCCACGAGTGCGGCGCCCACCGGCACTTCCACGATGGTGCCCGTGGTCTTGACCGTGTCGCCTTCTCGGATGAGCGTGTAGTCCCCGAGGATCACCGCGCCGACGGTCTCCTCCTCGAGGTTGAGGGCCATGCCCCGGATCCCGTTGGGGAACTCCAGCAGCTCCGACGCAAGTGCGCCATCGAGGCCGTAGATGGTGGCGATCCCGTCACCGACCTCGACCACCGTGCCCACGGAGCGGTTCTCGACGGCGCTATCGAACTGGTCGATGGCGGACCTGATGATCTCGGTGATGTCGTCCGAGCGTATGGCCATGGCAGATCCCCTTGGTGAGGCGTGGGCTGGAGGTTAGAAGGCGCCTGATGCGAGCCGGGTGCGCAGGCGTTCCAGGCGACCCCGGACGCTGCCGTCGATGAGCCGGTCGCCGATGCGCACCATGACGCCACCCAGGATGGCGGGATCGACCTCGAGGCTGATGTCCACGCGGCCGCCGGTCATCGTTGCGAGGCGGTCGCGCATGGCGTCGACCTCGGCATCGGTCAGCGGCGCTGCGCTGGTCACGGTCGCGTCGACGATCCCCTGGCGCTGGTCCGAGAGCCGCCGCAACTGGGCCGCGACCTCGGGCAGCAGCTCGATCCGACCGCGTCGGACCAGCAGCAGCACCAGGTTGCGTGGGCCACCGGTCACCGCATCCGCCATGACCTGTTCCGCGACCTGCCGGCGAGCGTCGAATGCGAGCGCCGGATCGGCGAGGACCCGCATGAGCTCCGGCACGGCCATGCGCTCGGCGGCAGTCTCCAGGGCAGCGACCCACGTGTCGAGCGAGTCGTCGCGCTCCGCGATGGAGAGCGCCGCCTCGGCGTACCGTCGGGCCGTGCTGCGAGGGGTGGGCATTCGGCAGCCGTCGCCTAGTTGCGAGCCGCGGTCGAAGGACCGGGCACGCTCGCCTGGGCCAGGAACTCG
>JBBSOS010000073.1:0-9593 GCA_038259505.1 Candidatus Limnocylindrales bacterium
GCTGCAGCGTGCGGTGGACCAGGGACGGTTGGTTGCTGCCGAACGTGCCGAGGCGACCGCGCGCATCGAGGTCTCGACGACGCTCGCGAACGGTGCCGCCGATGCCGACCTGGTCATCGAGGCGGTCGTCGAGGACGCGCATGTCAAGCGGCGACTGTTCGCCGACCTGGACGCTGTGGCTCCCGCGCGGGCGGTGCTGGCTTCCAATACCAGCTCCATCCCCATCGCGCATCTTGCCGGAGCAGTGCCTGCGGTCCGTCGACCACTCGTCATCGGGATGCACTTCTTCAATCCCGTGCCCGCGATGCCGCTCATCGAGGTGATCCGTGGCCCGGATACCGACGCGAAGGCCGAGGCGCTGGCACGGGAGATCGCCGCCGATCTGGACAAGACCCTGATCATGAGCGCCGACCGTCCGGGCTTCGTCGTCAACCGGATGCTGTTCCCGCTCCTCGCGGAGGCGATGCGCGAGTTCGAGGAGGGCGTCGCCAGCGTCACTGACATCGATGCGGGCGCGCGCCTGGGACTGGGCCACCCGATGGGCCCCCTGGCACTGGCGGACCTCATCGGCCTCGACGTCTGCCTGCGGATCCTGGAGGTGCTGGCGGAGGGCCTGGATGGAGCGCGCTTCGAACCTCCGGCCGTGTTGCGTGAGCTGGTCTCCGCTGGCCACCACGGTCGCACATCCGGCAGGGGATTCCACAGCTACGGGTCGTGAGGCTCACGCGGCTCATTGCGTCTGGCCTCGGAGCGTGCCTCTCGTCCGGGGAGCGCGTGGCCGTCAGACGGGGATCGGGGTTCCGTCTGTTCGGACCTCGAAGCGTGACAGGCGTGGTTCGTCCGGCAGCACGGCGCTGAGCCAGCCCGCCACGAGGAAGGACAGCTGCGACGCGCCGGCGGGTGGCCGGAGATCGATGGCGATGGCACCGAAGACGCCGGGCGTGATGTGGGCCCCCTGCACGACGCCACCCAGGCCCTCCGCGTCGGGGGTCATGAAGCCGATCTCCAGCGGTGGCAGCTCCACCCATGCCACCGCCTGCCCGTCCGCATCGAGGAACTGGGCCGAGCACGCGGGCGGATCGAGCTCGAACTCCACGGCGTCCGTTCCCGCCCCCGTCGCCAGGAGCGCGGCCGGCAGGAGCCCTTCCGAGCTGACGGGTCCGGTCCCGGCCCCGAAGGTGACGACGGTATACGGGTTCTCACGTGCCGCCTCGGCGACCCGATCGGCGGCAGCAAGGACAGCCTGGTCTGCCGCCACCGTCGGGAGATGCAGCAGATCGAACGAATGCGGTCCGGGGCCTGCGGCGATCAGCACATCACGGTCCTTCGGATCTCCCGTGCCGCCGAGTGCGACATAGCGGCCGACCGTTGCTGATGCGTGCCGGGGACGGCGGACCCCGAGCACCGCGGTGCCGTCGTCGTAGAGCACCAGCACCTCGTCCACGCTGGTCGGCGGCGGCGTGTGCCATTCGATCGTCGTCAGCCGGGCCATCACTTCACCTCGGCGGTGAACTTCTTCTCGAAGGTCGTGGTGAGCCGGTCGTTGAATTGCCTGACCATCGGCGCGAACTGGTCGGGCCGCAGCGCTGTGGTCGCGTTCGAGCCCATCAAGCCCTGGTAGCTGTACGTGACGTCCTGGGCGGGTGCCGGACCGCCGGAGCCCAGGGGATCGCGCCCGCCACCAGCGGTCGCCGTCTTGTCGGCGTCGAGTCTGGCCTTCATGGCTGCCACCATCGCGACCATGTTCGGGTCGGGTGTGCCGAGTGCGGCGACACCAGATGCCGGTGTGGACATGATCCGCTTGACCTCGGCCGCGATGCTCGTCTGGAGGTCACTGACACCCGCATCGAGCACTGGCGCGACGGCCGTCTGGACGAGTTCCGCGGCGACCTGTCGGGATGCCGCACTGGCCGCATTGGTGACCATCTGGTATGCCCGGGCATACAGGGCCTGGGCGCGCGCCATCCGTGGCGCTGGCGGTGTTCCCGGGGGCAGTGCGGCGGCCGCCCGTGCCGCGGCTGCTGCCGTGCCTTTGAGGGCAGCGGCCATCTTCGCCGAGAATGCCGCGGGCGTGACGCCGGTCTCCACGGCAGAACCTGCAGCACCCCAGGTCGCGGGCAGGGCCGCGAGCTTGCCCACGAGGCCAGGCGGCGGGGCGATCGCCGGCAGCCCGGGTGCCGCCGCTGCGCCCACGTTCGAGCTCGCCAGCCCAGCCGCTGGTGCCGCCTGTGCGCCGCCGGCAGCGGTGGTGGCCGGTACCGAGCCCTTGACATTGACCGAGACCGAACCCAGCCCGGCCACCGTGACACGCTGACCGAGCGCCGTGTCGAACGCCTTGTCGTATCGGTCCCGGATCTGGCGCGTCAGCGCCGCGGCCGAGAAACCTGCCTCGACGCCCGCGTCCGCGTTGGTGATGTTGCTGAAGTTGGCCGTCGTCTCGAAGGCCACCACACCCGGCACGCTCGCGGCGAGCCCCGGCTCGGACGCGGCCGTGAGCTGGTCGCGGAGCTCGGTTCGGACCTCCGGGGTGATGACGCCCGCCTTCGCCGCCGCCGCCATCTTCGTCTTGACGGCCTTGCGCCTGGCGCGCAACGCCTCCGTGACCGCGGGCATGGCCGAGACCAACTGGTCGATCATCGGCTGCTGGAGCGCCGAGAGCACCATGCGCTCCACGGTGGTCCGGTCGAGAGCCGCCCGGGCACTCGGTGCGCTCCCGGGAGCCGCCTGGTGGATGAGCGCGTTGAGTTGCTCGTTGCTCTGGCTGTACTCGTCGGGGATGCCCAGCAGGTGACCGTACTCGTGTGCGGCGATGACGTTGTCGTCGCCGGAATACCTGGTGCCCTTGTTCATGTAGTAGTTGCCGGCGTCGATCGGTTGGCCCGGCGTGCCTGCGACCGTCGATGGCGGGTGGACGATGATCTGGGAATCCGCCTCCTCCCCGATGCCGAACACAGGCACCGACCGGAACGTCACCGGGAGACGCTTCCGGGTGTTGTCCTCCAGCAGGTTCCATTCCTCGCCCACCAGCGTGAGACGCCCGTTCCAGTGGGCGACGCCACCCGCGGCGACACCGGTCGCCCACGCCCGCCTGGGATCCGATGCCGGGATCTCGGCTGGCGAGCCGAGGAGCGTGCCCAGGGCCGGCGTGCCGGGAGGCGAACCGGCCGCATTCGGGTCGACCGAGTTCCTCGACTGGCTCAGGAACTTGATCCGGACGGTCACCGTCACGCCGCTGTCGCCACTGCGGCTCATGTCGTAGCTCGGGTTCATCGTGTACTTGTTGGCGGTCGCCTGGCCGCCGCTGCTCGTCGTGTTGTAGAGGGTCTCGGTCCTGGTCGCCTCCTGGACCGCGACCCGCTGTGCGACGGTGCCCATCATGGTGGCGACGGCGCGGTTGCCGACCGCTCGCTGGAGGGCGAGCATCTGGCGTGGCGACAGGCGCTGAGCGGGGCGGTCAGGAGCGCGGCCTCTGGGTGTCGGGGACACCGACCCGGTTGCGGCAGCGCTCAGGACCTGCGGGGCCAGTTCGACCTGGTCGGCGGGTGCCGGCGGTCGCTCGGCGTCCTGGGTTCCGCGTGCCGCTGCTGCGTGCGAGCCGGTTCGCACGTCGTCCGCGGTCCCAGGGCGTGGACCGTCATGTGCCTGCCAGCCTGACATGCACCGACGCTAGCAGGCGGGCGACCTGCCCGAAAGGGACGTTCGGGCAACCTCGGGGTCCGACCCGGGCAGTTCGCGGATCAGGACCGTCACGCTCCGGTCGTGATCGACCTCGTTGCCGGCACCGGCGTTGCCGGCGCCTGGGCGCCGTCCCCGGCGGGCACCGAGGCGAGCCAGGTGGAGAGCATCCGGGCGCCATCATCGGTCAGGATCGATTCGGGATGGAACTGGATGCCCTCGACCGGGTGCTCGCGATGTCTCACGCCCATGACCAGGCCGTCAGCCGCCCACGCGGTGACCTCCAGGACCTCTGGCAGGGTGTCGCGAGCGATGGCCAGGGAGTGATAGCGGCCGGCATCGATGGGCGAGGGCAGCCCGGCGAACACACCCTGGCCCGAATGCGAGACCGGCGACCGCTTGCCATGCACCGGCTCGACGCGGATGACGTCGCCGCCATACACCAGACCCATGGCCTGATGTCCGAGGCACACCCCCAGCATCGGCAC
This sequence comes from Candidatus Limnocylindrales bacterium, assembly GCA_038259505.1. Classification (GTDB taxonomy): domain Bacteria; phylum Chloroflexota; class Limnocylindria; order Limnocylindrales; family CSP1-4; genus JAFMJV01. Next base: position 4,164 of record JBBSOS010000073.1, read on the forward strand.
CGTGGGACCCAGGCGCGAGATGAGCTCCATGGAGATGCCCGCGTTCTCCGGCCGCGACGGACCGGGCGAGATGACGATGCCGTCGGGCTCCATGACCTCGATGGCCTCGACCGTCGTCTCGTCGTTGCGCAGCACATCGACCTCGGCACCCAGCATCAGCAGGTACTGGAACAGGTTGTAGGTGAACGAGTCGTAGTTGTCCACGAGCACGATCCGTCGACCGACACCGGTCATGGGCACGGCGCGGCCAGCGATCTCGACCATCGCCATCATGCCTCGGTCCCTCTCCCGGCCGCAGCCGCTGCCTCGGCCGCGCCGGCCACCTCGGCCGCAGCCGCCACCGTCGCTTCGGCCTGGGCCAGCGCGGTCAGCACCGCACCTGCCTTGGCGGCGACCTCCGCCGATTCGGTCGCGGGGATCGAGTCCGCCACGATGCCGGCGCCAGCGTGCACGAAGGCCATGCCGTCGCGGAGCACGACGCTCCGGATAGTGATGGCGATCTCCGTGTCCTCGGGTGAGAAATACCCGACCGCCCCGCCGTACGCGCCCCGCCGAGCCCCCTCAACCTCGGCGATGGCCTGCATCGCGCGGACCTTGGGCGCACCACTCAGGGTGCCGGCCGGGAACGTGGCCCGGACCGCGTCGAACGCGTCCCGGTCACGGCGCAGCCGGCCCCGGACCTCGGATACCAGGTGCATCACGTGGGAGTAGCGCTCGACGCCATACAGCAACGGCCACTCGACGCTGCCTGGCTCGGCCACGCGACCGACGTCGTTGCGAGCGAGGTCCACGAGCATCGCGTGCTCGGCGAGCTCCTTCTGGTCGGCGCGCAGGTCCGCCTCCAGTTGCGCGTCGCGGACCGGGTCATCGGAGCGCGGCCGCGTGCCGGCGAGTGGTCGCGTCACGACATCGCCGTCACGTACCCGGACGAGCAGCTCGGGCGAGGCGCCGAGGATGGCGCTGCCGGGACCGAGATCGAGTGCGAACAGATAGGGCGACGGGTTGATGCGCCGAAGCGCTCGATAGATGGTCAGGGCAGGCGCCCGATTGGGCACCGAGAAACGTCGTGCGGGCACGACCTGGAGCATCTCGCCCGCATGGATATCCTCCACCAGCCTGGCCACGCTCGCCTCGTAGCCCGGGTCCGCGGCGGGCGGCTCGTGCCGGACGGGTCGCTGGCCAAGCGCGCCGAGGCGGGTCGGCGTCTCGTCAGGGGAGGGAACGGCGAGCTGCGTCGCGACCGACGCAAGCCGCGCCTGCGCGTCGGCGTCGTCGATGGTGGCGAGGGTCGCGGTCTGGGCGAGGTGGTCGAAGGCGATGACCACCGAGGGCATGTGGAACAGCGCCTCCGGCAGTCCGACCGGATCCGCCTCCGGCACGGGCAGCTTCTCCCAACGCGCCGCCGCGTCGTAGGCCACGAAACCGACGCCGGCCGACAGCGGCAACGGAAATCCGGCCGTCTCGACCCGTGCGGGCAACACGCGACGGAGGGCCTCCAGCGGGTCCGCCTCCGCGAAGCGCTCCAGCTCCCGGTAGTCTTCGTCCCAGACGACCGCATCGCCCCTGTCCACGATGAGTGTGCGGCCCCGGACCCCCACGAAGGAGTAGCGCCCATACCGCGCGCCGCCCTCGACGCTCTCGAGGATGAATGCCAGCCGGTCCTTGAGCCGCAGTGCGGCGGCGACGGGTGTGAGCGTATCGGCGCTCAGTTCGAGGGCGGCCATCCTGCCGCCCGATATCGACGGGGGCGCGACCTGCGCCTCCCCGATCTCTGGTGCCACCGGTGCGATCACGGTGTGCCCTCCACGATGTCGATGAGTCGGTCCACAGCGTCCAGGTAGCCCTGCCAGCCCTTGCCCATCACGGTGCCGGTCACGGCAGGTTGGATGACCGACACCTGTCGCCACGCTTCGCGGGTCCGGATGTCGCTGATGTGAATCTCGATGGCAGGCGTCTCTGCCGCCACGAGAGCATCGTGGAGCGCGTAGCTGTAGTGGGTGAAGGCGCCCGGATTGATGACCACCCCGTCGTAGTCGCGCTGTTCCAGCCGGTCGATGAGCGCACCCTCGTGGTTCGACTGGAATGCGTCGAGGCTGGCGCCGCGTGTGGCGGCCCGATCGCGAGCCGCATCGACGACCTGGGCGAGGGTCGTCGAGCCGTAGATCTCCGGCTGCCGCAGGCCGAGCCGGCCGAGGTTGGGTCCGTTGAGGAGCAGGATCCTCATCGCTGGTCGCGGCCCCCGGACGGGCTGATCCGGTCCAGCGCCAGGTCGAGCTCCGCCTCGCTCTCGTCATCGACGTCGATGACGCTGCCGATGGCCAGGGGCAGGATCCAGCGCTGGCGGCCGCGTGACCGCTTCTTGTCCTGACCGAGGGCGTCCCGGACGACATCGCGATCGAACGACCGGACCAGCCGGTAGCCCAGGCGTCGGAGGAGGTCGTCGATACGCTCACCGAGACCGACCTCTGCACCCCGACCCTCGGCGATGGCCGTGACCGCCCGGAGGCCCAGCACGACCGCCTGACCGTGCGGCAACCGGTAGCCGCTCTCGATCTCCAGGGCGTGGCCGAGGGTGTGGCCCAGGTTGAGGGTCCGGCGCTCACCGGCCTCGAATGGGTCACGGTCCACGACGCCCAGCTTGAGATGCATGGCTCGCTCCACCATGGCGTACCGGGCGGCTTCGTCCGGGGGCGTGCCGTCCGCGGTGCCCAGGGCGGCCTCGCCCCGCCGCTCCAGCAGCGACCACAGCCACGGATCGCCGATGACCGCCGACTTGATGACCTCGGCGAGGCCGTCGAGCAACAGGTCGCGCGGCAGGGTCCGGAGGGCGGTCACGTCGCCGATGACCGCCACGGGCGGCCAGAAGGCACCCGCGGCATTCTTGGCGGCTTCGAGATCCACCGCGACCTTGCCGCCGATGGCCGAGTCGGACTGCGCGAGCCAGGTGGTCGGCACCTGGATGAGGGGTGCGCCCCGGAGATACATGGCAGCGGCGGTGCCGACGAGGTCACCGGTCGTGCCTCCGCCGACCGCGACCCACGCGTCGCCCCGTTCGGCGCGCAGGGCAGCCGCCATCTCGAGCAACAGCTCGACCGAGCCCATCCGCTTGCCACGCTCGCCGGCAGTGATGCAGTGTCGGCGCGCATCGGGGAACGCGGCCATGAGTCCGGGGAGTGCCGCAGCCGCCCGTTCGTCGGCAACGACGACCGGCACGCCGGTCGACAGGCCCCCGACGAGCGGCTCGAGGATCGCGGCATCGAGGTCGCGGCCGTAGACGATGCGGGCGTCCCGTGGCCCCATCGGATGGTCCCGCCGGGCACGGGCGTCGAACAGGCGACGAGCCATCGGGCGCTGCCTGCTGACCGCTGCCACGATCTCTGCTGCGACGGCGCGGGTCGTGGCCGCGGACTCGATGCGGACGTCGGCCGCGGCGTAGAACGCTTCGCGCGCCGTGCGCAGGCGACGCAGGGCGGCACGCGGGTCACCGGCGACCATGGGCCGACGCTCTGCGGCATGCCGCAGACGCGCCGCCAGCCGCTCGTCGGGCGCGTCGAGCCAGACGACCGAGCCAGCGTCCCACAGGGCCCAGCGGCTGAGCGGATCGACGACCGCGCCGCCTCCGGTCGCGATGACCGCGCGCGGGACCGCCACGGCGCGCGCCACCTCCTCGGCCTCGACCTGCCGGAAACGGTCCTCGCCGTCCCGCTCGATGATGCGCGCGGGCGTCGCACCGACCCGCGCGGTGATCTGGGCGTCAACATCCACGAAAGGCCGGCCCTGCGAGGCGGCGATCACCCGTCCGATGCTGCTCTTGCCACTCGCGGAGAGGCCGACGAGGACGATCGCCTCAGACATCCGCACCATCCCCGAGGCTCCCCTGGAGTGCGGTTCGCATCGCGTCGATGGGGGCGGGGCGCCCGAGCCACAACTCGAGGCTGCGCCGGGCCTGGCCGAGGAGCATGCCCGCACCCGCGCGTGCGACCGCCCCGCATGCGCGCGCCTCGCGCACCAGACGCGTGGGACTCGGTCGGTAGACCAGATCGAAGACCGCGAGGTCCGGCCGCAGCAGCTCGATGGGCAGGGGTGACTCGTTCGCGGCCATGCCGATGGGCGTGGCATTGATGACCAGGTCGGACGTGCGCACATGCTCTGCCAGCCGCTCCCACGAGCCATCCGACCGGGCCACCCGGACGAGGTTGCCATCGAGGCGGACCACGGCCAGCTCGACGGCGCGCGACGCCCCGCCGGCACCCAGCAGCACCACCCGACCGAGCCCGTCGGGCCGGAGGGCGTGGAGCTCGTCCATGAGGGCGGGCAGGTCGGTGTTGTGGCCGACCAGCAGGTCGCCGTCCCGGACCACGACGTTGACCGCATCCGCCTGGGCCGCGTCGGGCGTGATGTCATCCATGAGCCGTGCGACCGCGGCCTTGTGGGGCGTGGTCACGTTGGCGCCGCCGCCGCCCGCCTCGCGCAGGGACTGGATCGCGGCCGGCAGGTCCCCGGCGGCGACGTCGTGGATGGTGTAGGTGTGCGGCAGGCCGAGGATGGCGAAGGCCGCCGCCATCATCGCGGGCGATGCGGAATAGCTGATCCCCCGGCCCAGGAGCTCGAACCGGAGCGCTTCGGTCACGCGTCCGCCCCGGGCACCGGGGTCGCCTCCGAGGCGGCATCGTCGGGCAGCGACGAGACCAGGTCCGCTGCCAGGCCCCTCGCCCGGCCAGCGGCACCGCGGGGACCCCGCGAACGGAGCCTGCGTCGCCGGACGGCGGCCAGCACATCGCCCATTGTGTCACCGCCGAACGTGGCCAGTAGCGCGTCGGCGACCACGAGCGAGATCATCGCTTCACCCACGACCGCGGCGCGCGGCAGGATGGCCACATCGCTGCGTTCGATGTGGGCCCGACCCGGCTGGCCGGTCGCGAGGTCCACCGCGTCGAGCGGCTTGCGCAGCGTCGCGACCGGCTTCACGGCCGCCCGCACGACGATCGCCTCGCCATTGCTCATGCCGCCCTCCACGCCACCGGCCCGATTGGAGCGTCGTCCCCATGAGGGCCGCGACGGGTCGACCTCGTCGTGGACCGCGCTGCCCCGGCGGTCCAGCACCCCGAAGCCGAGGCCGATCTCCACGCCCTTCACTGCCTGGATGCCCATCGTGGCCGCGGCCAGCGCCGTATCGAGCCGTGTGTCCCATTCGGCGTTCGAGCCGACGCCCACGGGCATGCCCTCGACGACCACGACGAAGCTGCCCCCGATGGAGTCGCCCGCCTCGATGACCGCGTCCACCTCGCGGACCATGGCCGCCTCCGCGTCCGGATCGGGGCACCGGAGGGGGGTCGGATCGACCCGGTCGCGCTGCCACCAGCCGTGGGCGCACCGGGGGGGGGGGGGGGCGGGGTCGGGGGAGGGGCGGCTGGGGCCCCCCAGGGGGCC
>JBBSOS010000074.1:0-9529 GCA_038259505.1 Candidatus Limnocylindrales bacterium
AACCACTGGCGGGTCTCCGCGGGATCGATGGTGCGCACGTGAACGGCCATCGCGGGACAGTAGCATCGGCGCCCTCGCAGGTCGGTCCGGCCGCAACCGGGACGGCACCCCATCGGAACAGCCACGCCACCTACCCAAGCGATACCCATCGGAGTACGGTATGGCGGTCCGTGTCCCGCCGAGGCGAAGGCGAACACCGGGACCACCCAGGCAGTGCCCAGAGGAGGAGCACCAGGCATGACCCACAACAGGTTCGCGAGACTCGCGACGCTGACCGCTGCTGCCGCGATCGTCGTGGCGGGCAGCGCGATCAGCGCCTCGGCGCAGTCACCAAGTGCCCCGGCAGCAGCCACCAACGATTGCGCCGCGGGCGCCTCCAGTGACGCGGTCACCATCCCCGAGACGGTCGATGGCAAGTTCAACGTGGCCATGGTCCTCATCGGACCTCACAACGATGGCGGCTGGAGCCAGGCACAATACGAGGGACTCCAGTACCTGTGCGAGAACATGCCCGACACCCATGTCGCGTACATGGAGCTGGTGCCTGAGGGCGCCGACTCGGAGCAGGTGTTCCGCAGCCTCGCGCGCAAGGGCTTCGACTTCATCATCGGGACCTCGTTCGGATACATGGATCCCATGGCCACCGTCGCCGACGAGTACCCGGACACGACCTTCCTGCACCTGACCGGCTACAAGTCGAACGGCACCAACTTCGGCAACTTCTTCGGCGCCATCGAGGACATGAAGTACCTCGCGGGTATGCTGGCTGGATCACGCGCCAAGCTCGATGGCAACCCGAAGCTTGGCTACATGGCCACCTTCCCCATCCCCGAGGAGGTCCGCCTGGGCAACGCCATCATGCTCGGCGCCAAGCAGACCTGCCCCGAGTGCACGATGGACCTCCGCTGGATCAATACGTGGCACGACCCGTCCCTCGAGAGCGACGGCGCGGCGTCACTGTTCGATGCAGGCGCGCAGGTGGTGTTCACGGGTGCCGACACGCCCGCGAATGCCACGGTCGCTCAGGAGAAGGGCAAATGGGCGGTGACATACGACCACCCCTCGTCCTGCTCGCTCGATTCCTGCCTGACGGCACCCTACTGGATCTGGGGCCCGGAGTACGTGCGCATCGCCGAGCAGGTCAAGGCAGGCACATATCAGGCTGGCTACGAGTACTTCGACGCCACGTCGGGTGCCATGGGCCTGTACGGCTTCATGGACGGCCAGACGCCCCAGCCGGGCATCGCCGATCTGCCGGCCGAGGATGTCCAGAGGGTCAGGGACACCTTGGCCGCGATGCTCGACGGCACCTTCGACCGCTTCGACGTCTTCGCAGGTCCCATCAATGACAACCAGGGCAACGTCGTCCTCGCCGACGGCGCGAAGCTGGTCCAGGCGGACCTCGACCAGTTCCCGCCAGGTGCCGAGGGCAACCCCTGCACGGTCTGCATGCAGTGGCTGGCCGAGGGCATCAACGGGGCGCTGCCCACCAACTAGCGCGCACGGATATCGCTCCCCGGGAGTCACGGGCTTCCGGGGAGCTTTGTCGTTCCGGCATCATGTGCGCCGGATCCACCGAGGGCCTCATGACCGAACCGGAGCCCATCGACACGACCCACGAGCTCGACACCCCGCTGGCGGTCGATATGCGCGGCATCGTCAAGCGATTCCCCGGCCTCATCGCCAACGACCAGGTCGACTTCGAGCTGCGTCGGGGCGAGGTACACGCACTGCTGGGCGAGAACGGAGCGGGCAAGAGCACGCTCATGAACATCCTGTCCGGCCTGTACCGGGCCGACGAGGGCACCATCACGGTCGGCGGCGTGCCCGTAGACATCCGCTCACCCCGCGATGCGATCGAGGCCGGGCTGGGCATGATCCACCAGCACTTCACGCTGGTCCCGTCGCTCACGGTCACCGAGAACGTGCTCCTGGGATTGCCCGAACCGCGGTTCCGGCTGCATCTGCCGAAATACGCGGGGCGGATCTCGGAGCTTGCGGAACGATCCGGCCTGCGTGTCGATCCGAGGGCCAAGGTCTGGGATCTGTCGGTGGGCGAGCAGCAGCGGGTCGAGATCGTCAAGATGCTGTATCGCGGGGTGCGCGTCCTGATCATGGACGAGCCGACCGCCGTCCTGGCCCCCCAAGAGGCCGAGGAGCTGTTCCGGACCCTGCGCGACATGACCGCGCAGGGCGCCTCGATCGTGTTCATCAGCCACAAGCTGGACGAGGTGCTGGCCATCGCCGACCGCATCACCATCCTGCGCAAGGGCGTGGTCACGGCGTCGGGCATCCCGGCCGCCGGCCGGACCCGGTCCGAGCTCGCGCGCCTGATGGTGGGTCGCGACGTCATCGAGGCCATCGAGCGAACATCGTCGACGCCCGGGCAGGTCGTGCTCTCACTGGAGGGCGTGAGCGCTCGTGACGACCGGGGACTGCCAGTGCTCCGGGACGTCGCGCTCGAGGTCCGGGCGGGCGAGATCGTGGGTCTGGCGGGCGTCGCAGGCAACGGCCAGACCGCCCTGGCCGAGGTCATCACCGGCCTGCGCGAGTGCGCCGGTCGCGTGAACATCCACGGCGAGGACCTGGCCGGTCGGCCACCGCTGCGCGCTATCGACGCGGGCGTCGCCCACATCCCCGAGGACCGCCAGGGGATGGGCAGCGCACCCGACCTGTCACTCGTGGACAACCTGATGATGAAGAGCTATCGACGGGCACCCATCGCTCGCGGCTGGCTCGTCAATAGCACCGTCGCCCGGGACCAAGCGGAGGGGCTGACCACCGAGTACCAGGTCGCCGCACCCAGCGTGGATACCCAGGCCAGGTTGTTGTCGGGCGGCAACCTGCAGCGACTCATCTTCGCGCGCGAGGTGTCCGCGATGCCCAGCATCATCGTCGCGGCGCAGCCATCCCGGGGCCTCGACGTGGGGGCGGTCGAGACCGTCCATCGGCTGCTCCTGGAACGCCGCTCGGCCGGCGCCGCGATCCTGCTCGTGAGCGAGGACCTCGACGAGATCCTGGCACTCTCCGACCGGGTGGCCGTCATCTACGAGGGTCACATCGCGGGCGTCCTCGACGTCGACCATGCGGATGTCCATACCCTGGGTCTGCTCATGACGGGCAGCAGCCTCGCGACCGCCGGGCAGGGCGCGTCCGCCGGGCAGGGCGCGTCCACCGGGCAGGGCGCGTCCACCGGGCAGGGCGCGTCATCGGTGGCGGCGAGCGACCCGTGACAGTCACCGGCCGGAGACCCATCATCCCCTGGTCGCTGCGCACCGAGCAACGCCTCGAGACGCCGCGCTGGCTGCCCATCGTGACCACCCTTGGCGCCGTCCTGGTCGCGCTGCTCATCTCGGGCATCCTCATCGCCATCATCGGTGGCGATCCCATCGAGGTCGGCGCCCACATCGTCCGGTCCTCGCTCGGCAACGTGGGCGTGTTGTCGGACACCCTGGTCAAGGCGACGCCGCTCATCTTCACGGGCCTCGCCTGCGCGCTGGCATTCCGGATGCGGCTCTGGAACATCGGCGCCGAGGGACAGCTCTACTTCGGCGCCTGGGGTGCGTCCGCCGTGGTGCTGGTGCCGCTGGTGCCCCCGGGCAGTTCCCCATTCCTGGTCGTGCCCCTCATGATCGTGGCGGGTGTGGTCTCGGGCGCGCTGTGGGGCGGCATCGCGGGCTGGCTGAAGGCACGCTTCAACGTCAACGAGATCATCACCACCCTGATGCTCAACTACATCGCCATCCTGTGGGTGCGCTACTGGGTCTTCGGCCCCTGGAGCGAGGGCGGCTTCCAGCTCTCCAGGCAGTTCCCGCGTGAGGCGTGGCTGCCGCGCCTGACCGACTTCGCCAAGGCCATCCCGGACCTTGGTGGACTGACCACCCATCTTGGTTTTGTGTTCGGGCTGGTGTGCGCATTCCTGGTCTGGTTCCTGCTGAAGCACACCCGCAAGGGCTACGAGATCCGGCTCATCGGGGACAACCCGCGAGCCGCTCGGTACGCGGGCATCGATATCGGCCGCAACATCATCCTCGTGATGCTCATGTCGGGCGGACTGGCCGGGCTCGCCGGCATGTCCGAGGTGAGCGGCTCCGTCCACCGGCTCCAGGACGGCATCTCGCCCGGCTACGGATTCACGGGCGTGATCATCGCCTACCTCGCCCGCTTCAACCCGTTCGGCGTCGTGCTCGCCGCGATCCTCTTCGGGGCGCTCATCCTCGCCGGCCGCGAGATCCAGCCGGCGGGCATCCCGGCCATGATCCAGGGCATCGTCCTGTTCTGCGTCATCGGCAGCGACATCCTGCTGCGTCAGCGCATCCGGCTCGTCCGACGATGAACTTCGAGATCATCCTCGCTGCCGGGGTCGCCAGCGGCACCATCCTGCTGTTCGCAGCCATCGGCGAGATCTTTACGGAGCGCGCCGGCATCATCAACCTCGGCGTCGAGGGCATGATGTTCGTCGGCGCCCTGGCGGGCTTCAAGGTCGGCATCGAGACCGGCAACCCGTGGCTGGGGCTGGCGCTGGCCATGGCTGCTGGTGCGCTGCTGGCCCTGCTGCACGCCATCGTATGCATCCATTTCCAGGCTGACCAGATCGTGTCCGGGCTCGCGCTCACCTTCGTGGGCACGGGTGTCGCGCTGGTCATGGGTGAAGGGCTCGCCACCGCGCGCACCGGGGCGCTGCTGCCGACCCTGACCATCCCCGTGCTCTCCGGCATCCCGTTCCTGGGCGGGGTCTTCTTCACCGACCAGAGCGTGCTGGTGTACGTCGGTTACCTGCTCGTTCCCGCGGCCTACCTGTGGATCGACCACACCCGACCCGGCCTCCACCTCCGAGCCGTGGGCGAGCAACCGTCCGCGGCCGACGCCCTGGGCATCGATGTCTACCGCACCCGCTACGTCTACACCCTGTTCGGGGGCGCGCTCGCCGGGCTCGCGGGTGCCACCATCAGCATGGCCGTCACGCCCGGCTGGTTCTCGAACCAGGAGACATCCGGGTTGGGCTGGATCGCGATCGGTCTCGTCATCTTCGCCCAGTGGAGTCCCGGTCGGGCACTCATCGGCGCCTACCTCATCGCGGTCATCCGCAGGATGACACTGGACCTCCAGGGTCCGTCCGACTTCTTCGGCTTCGCGAACCCGTTCTTCACCTATCAGCCCTCGACGTTCTTCCTCAACATGCTGCCGTACGCGATGGTCATCCTCGTGCTCGTCATCGGATCGCGGGAGGCTCGGCGCCGTCGGGTGGGCGCGCCGGCGTCGCTGGGCGTGCCATACGTCCGCGGCGAACGCGGCCACTGACCACCGTCATGTCCGGGGGATGCGATGATCGGGCCGATGACCGAACCACCGATGCCCAAGCGCGCCCGCACCGCGGCCGCCGGCAAGCCAGCGTCCCGGAAGCCCGTCAAACGCAAGCCCGCCGATCCGGCGAGGGCGTGGGCCAGACGCCTGGCACGCACCAGGCCCGGACTGGTGGGGTTCGTGATGGAAGCGATCGCGATGCGATACGGTCCGCCGGTAGGGGCGCGCGTCCATGAACCGACCCCCGCGCGGGTGCTCACGATCCTGTCCCAGAACAGTGCCGACACGAACGCCGAGCAGGCGTTCGAGGGCCTGCGAGCCCGATTCCCGGGCGTCCTCGTGTCCGTCGTCGATCCCGCCAGTGACCGCGACGCTCGGATCAACCGCCCCGGTTGGGGAGGCGCCGGCCTCCAGGCACAGGCGGCGACACCAGACTGGGCTGCTATGGAGCAGGCGCCCCTCTCGGAGCTCGTGGACGCGATACGGTCCGGTGGCCTCGCCCAGCAGAAGGCGCCCCGCATCCAGGCAGCGCTGCGCACCATCCGGGAACTGCGCGGCGACTACTCCCTGGAGTTCCTGGGTGACATGTCCGCGCTCGCCGCTCGCGACTGGCTGACGGCCATCGACGGCGTCGGCCGCAAGACCGCGTCGGTGGTGCTGCTCTTCAGCTTCGGCACGCCGCTCATGCCCGTCGACCGGCATGTCGAGCGGGTGTCCAAGCGTATCGGTCTGATGCCCCCGAAGGCGTCCGCGGACGAGGGCCACGAGCAGTGGCTCGCGATGCTCGAGCCGGACCAGATGTACGCGGCCCACGTCGGCATCATCAGCCACGGTCGCCAGACATGTCACGCTCGCAACCCGCTCTGCGACGCATGCCCCATCGCACCCAGATGCCGCTACATTGACCGCCGCGCGCCCTGAGGGAACCAGGCGACGCGTGCACCACCCGGAGGGACCGTCACCCAGATGACCCAGCTTGGCCTGCTTGTCGATGCGTTCCTGGAAGAGGAGTTCGAGCTGTCTCCCGTGACCGCGTCGGGGCTCGGGCTGACCGACTACGACGCGGGCATGGATGATCTCTCGGCGGAGAGCTTCGCGGAACGCGAGCGGGACGCCCGAGACTTCCTGGATCGCTTCTCGGCACTCGAGGACGCTGACCTGTCTGCCGACGAGCGGATCGACCGAGACCTCGCGCTGGCCATGCTTCGCGGGCGGCTCATCACCGCCGAGTGGCAGGGGTGGAAGCGCGACCCGTTGACCTACTCCGGTCCGGCGCTCAATGGCCTCTTCCTGCTGTTCCTCCACCGGCTGCGGCCCGACACGGAGCTGGTGGACGCTGCCGTCACGCGGATGGCCCAGATCCCGACGGTATTCGCCCAGGGGCGTGCCAACCTGGATCCCAGCCTCGCCCATCCGCTCATCGTCGAACGTGCACTCGCATCCGCCCGCGCCGGCACCCGATACGTCCGTGACCTGCTGCCCGCCGAGGTGACCGACGTGGAGCTGTCCGAGCGACTGCGGGCCGCAGGAGTCACGGCGGTTCGGGCGTTCGAGGAATGGACCCTGTTCCTGGAGGGCTTCGCGCCGAGCGCGCACGGCACCTGGGTGTTCGGCGAGTCCCGCTACTCGCGGACACTCCAGGAGCGCGAGGCGCTGCCGTTCGACGCCCGGAGCCTGCGAGATCACGGCCAACAGGAACTGGACCGACTCGATGCCGAGATGGCAACGCTCGCGGAACGGATCGCCGGGACACCGGACTGGCGCGAGGTCATCGAGCATTCGTCCAGGGACCACCCGCTGACCGAATCGTCGATGCGCCAGGCCTACGAGGTCTGGACCGCGCGAGCGCGCGACTTCCTGGCCGCACGCGGCCTGGTCAGCCTGCCGGACGGCGAGCAGTGCCTGGTCGAGCCATCACCCGTGTTCCAGCGTCCCGTGCTGGGGGTCGCCTCGTACATGGCGCCGCCATCATTCAGCGACTCCATCACCGGCCATTTCTTCGTGCCCTTCGCGCCCGACGGCACCACCGATGACGAGATCGACCAGCGTCTGTCGAACAACAGCCACGGCGCGATCCCCACGGTGTCGGTCCACGAGGCATACCCCGGCCATCACTGGCATCTCGTGATGCGCCGCATCCATGCCACGAAGCTGCGGCGGGTGCTCTCCACGCCCTACTTCACGGAGGGCTGGGCCCTGTACGCAGAGCGGATGATGCGTGAGCAGGGCTTCTTCAGCGAACCCATCGAGGAACTCCAGCACCTCGAGGCGAGCATCTTCCGGGCCGTCCGGATCGTCGTCGACACGAGCCTGCACATGGGCGAGATGACGGTCGACGAGGCGATCGCGATGCTCCAGGATCGGCTGGCCATGCCCGAGCCCACGGCACGCGCCGAGGTCGGTCGATACTGTGCCTGGCCGACCCAGGCATCCTCGTACCTCACCGGCTGCCTGGAGATCCTGCGCATTCGCTCCCGCTGGCTCGAAGCCCGTGGCCTCGCTGACGTGCCGCCAGGCGACCTGCCGCCCGCGGTCCTGCGCGAGTTCCACGACACGCTGGCCGCGTCAGGCGCACTGCCCCTCGGCCTCGCCGAACGGGCGATGCTCGGCGACTAGCCCGAGTTCGCCGACGGGTCGGTTGCCGGTGACGGGGTCGGTCGGCCCTCAGGGCGAGACACGCCAGGCGTGGAGGCGGCCGCCACGCTGCGTCAGCACGAACCAGGCATCCGGCAGAGCTGCCGCGGCGATCACCTTTGGGTCGCCCGTGCCGGCCTCCACATCGGTGCGTGCGGCGACCCAGTCACCGCTGCCAGCCCAGGTCCACGCGCGGTACGCACCGGCGCTCGTGGGCGCACCCACCGCGACCAGATCCGACGCGCCACCGAGGATCCGATCGGGGGCCGGCACGCTGGGCACGCTGACCCCCGGCGCCGCGCTCCAGGAATCCGCCGATCGATGCCAGGCTCGCGATCCGACCCAGAGCGCCTCCGTGCCGTCGCCAGCACGCTCGATGCCGACCTGGGTGCCCGGGGGCGCGGTCGTCCGCTGGGGCGCGGCCCAGGTCCTGCCATCGGTGGACGTGATCATGAATGCCTCCCCGCCCGACTGGCCGACGGCGACGAACCGGTCCGCGTCCACGGCGACATCACTGATGCCGGTGACGCGGATGCTGCCCTGCTTCCACGTCTCACCGTCGCCCGAGACCCACACGTCGCCACCAGGCGTCCAGGCGATGGCGCCCGCGGGTCCGGCCGTGATCGTCAGGTCGTCGGCATCGGTCCCGAGCAGCGCGGACGAGCCGCTGGATGGGCCATCCCACGTCCGGCCATCGATGGAACTCCAGATCGCTCGCTGCCGCGCGTCCACGCCGATGGTTCGTCCGACGACGAGCATGCCCGGGCCGCCCAGCGCGCCGCTGGTCGGCACGACATTGCCGAACACATCGGGCACCTGTCGGGTCTCGCCCCAGGTCACGCCATCGTCCGAGACCCAGACCACGGTGTCGGCACTGGTCCGTTCCCGTCCGAACGCCACGAGCCCTCCATCGGGCGCGGCCATGACACTGGCGACGATCCGACCGCCGAAGGCATCGGTGATGTCTCCCAGGTCGTGCCACCGGGCGGCCAACCCGGGCGTTGGCGTCGGGCGCTGCGCCTGATCGTCGGTCCGGATGGGGCCAGGCGTTGCCCGATCGATGGCGGTCGGAGGACTCGGCGCCGGCCCGATGATCCGGAGCCGGTCGATGACGGACCCGGCAACCAATGATCCGGCGGCGAGCACGACGAGCAGCACGGCAGCGAGGAGCGGCCAACGCGCTCCCGACCGATGGTTCGATCGCCTGGTCGCGACCTCGATGACGGCGGTTCGCACCGCGGCAGGTGCACCAAGGTGGCGCGCAGCCGCCAGGCTTGTCGCATCGTCGCGGAAGCCGCGCACGGCCTCGGAGCATGCCCCGCAGATGGCCAGATGGGTGCGCACCAGTCGCTGCTCATCGGGCGTCAGCCCATAGTCGATGGCGCTTGCGGCCAACACCAGGACGCGCTGATGCTCGTTCAGGGTCGTTCGTTCATGGCCCTTCGTCATGGGGGTCATCCGATTTCCGGGTCCAGATCCAGGACATGATCGCGGAGACGGATCCGGGCCCGCGTCAGCAGCGTCCGCGTCGCCCCGTCCGAGCGGCCCAGCACCGCGGCGATCTCCCGACCCGCGAACCCATGGGCCGATA
>JBBSOS010000075.1:0-9522 GCA_038259505.1 Candidatus Limnocylindrales bacterium
CGCGCAGCCCGCACGCCTCAGACGAAGGGCGGCCCAGCGAGTTCGGGGTGGTCGCCCAGCCGAGCCGAGGTGGTGCCCATCGAGCCGAGGTGGTGCCCAACCGACCCTCGGGTGTTCGCGGTGGTCGCACGTCCTGGACAGTGGACGCACCTCCTAGACGTGGCCGGGAATGCTGGAAGAGGGTCCGCGCCGCGCCGCGTTGATGCAACGCTACCCGTCGGGCCGGTCCCGCTGAGCGGGTGAGCGGGCCAACGACGCCTCGGAACCTCCGGGGCACAGGGTGCTCAACGT
The DNA here is from genome assembly GCA_038259505.1 of Candidatus Limnocylindrales bacterium. Classification (GTDB taxonomy): domain Bacteria; phylum Chloroflexota; class Limnocylindria; order Limnocylindrales; family CSP1-4; genus JAFMJV01. Next base: position 292 of record JBBSOS010000075.1, read on the forward strand.
CCGTTTGACCCGTCTGGCGGCCGACACGACCAATGAACGCCGACGTTCACGTGTTCGTTTGTCCTGCCCGCCCGCTGCACGGGAGCGCCGCAGTGCCCGGACGCACGGTGCGGACCCGTCGGCACTGCGGACTGCAGGCACCGCGCGGACCGATTCGGCCGGCGAGCTGCGGATACCCCTACCGGACGGGTCCGAACTGCCGCTGGAAGAATTCCCGGACCACGTCGATCTTGAGCTTGGTCGAGTACTGGACGTCGCCCACGCCGGCGTACTTGCTGGGCCCCAGGACGGTGCTCTTGAAGCTGTCCAGCTTGGCGCGCTCGGCGAGCGCCAGGAGGGCCGGCGCGTCCGCGAAGTCGATGTCCGTCTTGATGCGGCCGTCGAATGCTTTCAGGAGTCCCGGCAGCATGGCCGGACCGCGCTTGATGACCTTGCCGATCGCGGCGGCGATGAGCTGCTGCTGCCGGCGCGCTCGCTCGTAGTCGGTATCGGTATGGCGGGTGCGTGCGAACGCGAGGGCGACGTTGCCCGGCAGATGGTTCTTGCCGGCCTTGAGGAACAGGCCCTCACCCCGGCGACCCTTCATCTGCACATGCATGGACGGATCGATGAGTGGCCGAGGCAGCTTGATATCGACGCCTCCGACGGTGTCGACGAGCGTCCGCACGCCACTGAAGCCGATCATCGCGTACCGGTCGATCTCGATGCCCGACATGTACTCCATGGCGTTGACCATGCGCGCGAACGTGGCCTTGCGACCGCCGCCGAACCCGGTCAGGTAGGCGAACAGCGCATTGATGCGCGTGAAGCCGCTGCCGAACGTCTTGCCCGGCGCGATGGGTACGAACACCATGTCCCGGGGCAGGCTGGCCATCGCCACCTTGCCCGTCGTCGGGTCGATGGTCACGAACATGATGGTGTCGGTACGACCGGTCAGCTGCCGACTCCGCGAGTCGACGCCCATGACCAGCATCGTGAACCGCCCGTCCGTGCCGAGCAGGCCATCAAGACCGGGGATCTCCGCCTGCTGGGTCGGCCGTGGCGTGACCCGTGGTGTGGCGGTCGCCGTCGCGGCCGGCCGGGGAGTCCGGGTGGGCCTGATGGTAGGTGTCGGGGCCGGTCGGCGGGTCTTGCTGGGCGTGGCAACGGGCTGGGTCGGGGCCGCGCCGGTCGCAGCCGCCGGGGTCGCCGCCGCAGCGGTCGCGGCCGCGCCACCGGAGGGTGCTGGCGAATCCAGGGGGGCGGCGAACGTGCAGCCCACCAGCGTGGCGGCCAGCAATAACCCGAACACGGGCCGATGCAGATCGATGTTCAAGGCGGTGGGACTCCCATGCTGGTCGTGCGCTCGTCACGGCCTGACGGGAACTGGGCAGTGATCCCCGATGGCCCTCTGGCACTACCGTGCCGCGTCGGAGTCTAGCGGTGCGGACGGGATGATGCGCCGACGGGCGACGATGCCTGACGATCGTCGATGCCGCGAGCGTCAGGCCGGCACCAGGACCTGGAGCGCACCGGGGCGGACGTGCACCTCGAGGGCGCCGGTGCCAACGGGGTCACCGTCGACCTGGATGGGCTCCGGTGGCGTGGATTCCAGCCGCGCGGCGTGGCACCGGAACCGGAGTGTGCCCGATCCCGCGTCGCCGCCCATGGTCGTGCGCATGAGCTGGGTCGCCAGTCCCCGGAGCCCGTCGATGACGCCCCGGGCTGCGACCACGAACACATCGAGTTGGCCATCGTCGGGGATCGCCGGCAATCTCGGCCGCAGGACGCCCGGGATCAGGTCGCCCACGTTGGTGACCATCGCGATCGACGCATCGAGCTCGATGACCCGATCATCGATGGTGATCCGATACGGCACTGCCTGGATGCTCGACGCCAGCCGGATCGCCTGGAACAGGTATGCGTAGCGCCCGAATCGGGCCTTGTGGGCGGACTCCGTGGTGCTCATCAGGCGCGCGTCGAACCCGATGCCGCAGCCGATGGCGCAGATCGTCCGGGTCGGTGGTGCGCCCGGTCCGAGGTCCGTCGTGAACAGGCGCACGTCACCCAGGTCGATGGCACGCCTGCGAGAGGTACCGAGCGCCGAGATCGCGTCCCGCAGACTGGTCGGGATACCCAGCACGCCGCCCAGGATGTTGCCCGTACCCCCAGGCAGGATGCCGAGGGGTACGTCGGTACCCCCGAGCACGCTGGCGATGGCACGCTGGGTGCCATCACCACCGAGTCCGACGACCGACGGTGCGGAGCGGTCGACTGCAGCCCGGGCGTGCCCGACGACGGCTTCTGCACTCGAGGGCGTCACCACCTCCGGTGCCCCGCCGTCCCGACGGGTCAGGACATCGACGATCGCGGGCAACAGGTCGGCCGCGGCGCGGTCGTCGCGGATACGCGACGCCCGCGGATTGACGATGACCAGGCTGGAGGGCATGACACGATCATGGCATGACGGGCGCGCATCCACGCATCCACGTATCCGGGGCCTCGGGCACGGCCCACGGACGCGGAGACACCGCCCGGTACCCAGGCACGCCCCCACGGACGCGGGGACACCGCGCGGTTCCTCAGGCCACCCCGGCCGACTCCCCAGCCATGGGCACCGCCGCCTCGTCCCGATGCGCACCGCCGAAACGCCTGGCCGCGCCGCGCTTGCCGCCATCCACGAGGGAATAGACGACCGGCACGATGACCAGCGTCAGGACCGTGGAGCTGAACAGGCCACCGATGACGACGGTGCCGAGCTCGGCCGCGATGACCGAGCCCTTGGAGAAGCCGAGCGCCAGGGGCAGCAGGGCCAGGATGGTGGCCACCGCGGTCATGAGGATGGGCCGGACGCGCGTGCGGCCGCCCTGGATCAGGGCGTCGTAGGTGGAGTACCCCTTGTGCCGCAATTGTTCCACGAGGTCGAGCAGCACGATGGCATTGGTGACCACGATGCCGATGAGCATCAGGAAGCCGATGAGGGCGCTGATGCCGATGGGCTGGCCCGAGATGAGCAGGGCGGGGAAGGCGCCGATGGTGGCCAGCGGCAGGCTGAACAGGACGACGAGCGGGTCCACCAGCGAGCCGAACAGGAACACCATGACGAGGTAGACCAACAGGATGGCCACGCCCATCGACACGAACAGGCTGCCGAACGCCTGACCCTGCTGCTGCGAGACGCCGGCCAGCTCGACCGTGACATCCGCCGGGATGTCGCCGGCCGTCTTGAGCTGGTCGATCTCCTTGGTGACCGAGCGGGTCACCGATCCCTCGTCGCTGGTCACGATGTCGCCACTCACGGTGGCCGCCGGTGCGCCATCGACACGCGTCACGGAACCCTGCGATGTGACCTGGGTGACATCGGCCACCGTGCCCAGGGGCGCTGTCCGCGCGGTGCCGACAGGCATCGCCTTGAGACCCTCGAGCGAGGTCGCGGTCGACGGATCGACCCGAAGCGTGATGGCCAGAGGGTCGGCGCCCGCGATCGAAACGCTGCCGAGTGACGTACCGACGAGCACGTTCCGGACGTCGGCCGCGATCTGGGCGGTGGTGGAACCGAGCAGGATGGCCTCGTTGGGCTTGACCGCGACGAGCACCGCGGGCACTTCGTCCGACAGGTCACTCTTGACGTTGACGACATCGGGTTCGTCCGCGAGGGCAGCCACGATGGCATCGTTGGCCTGCGTGATGGCGGCCGGGTCATCGCCACTGATGACGATCGACAACCCGCCGCCACCGCCGAAGCTCTGCTGTGGTCCGACCGCGATGTCAAAGCCGCCGGCCGCCGCCGGCTGGAGCGTGGCGAGCAGCTCCTTGGTCTTGGCATCCAGGTCCGTATCGGGCGCCAGCCGTACCGTCAACTGGGCGCTGTTGCCCGATCGGCCCTGGAAGGCAGCCCGGAGTGTCTGCGTACCGGTATCGGCATCCCCGGGGATGCTCGTCTGGACCAGGTTCACATCCGGATCGGCACGCAGCAGGTCCTCGACCTGTTCCGTCCGCTCCAGGACCGCGGCACCTGACGCGGCCGCCGGCGGCGAGACCGTGACGGCAAGGATGGGCTGGCTACCGGTATCGAGGAACTGGGTCGGGATCTTCGACACCAGCGACAGGGAGGCCACGAACAACACCAGGGCGACACTCATCGTGGCCCAGCGGGTGACCCGGGAGCGGAGTGTCAGCTTGAGCACCGGCGTATACAGCCGTTGCCAGATGGTCTCGGGCAGCTCCCCGTCCGCATCGACCGCGATATGTACCTTGCCCACGAAGAAGTAGGCCAGGACTGGCACGACGGTGAGGGCCACGAGCAGGGAGGCGATGAGGGCGAACGTCACGGTCAGCGCGAAGGGCAGGAAGAACTGGCTGACGATGCCGCCCACGAAGCCCAGGGGCAGGAATACGGCGACCGTCGTGAGGGTGCTGCTGGTGATGGCGCTGGCCACCTCGCGGGTGCCGGACAGCACCGCCTCGCCGATCGGAGCGCCCCGAGCGCGATGCCGGTAGATGTTCTCCAGGACCACGATGGCGTCGTCGACCACGCGCCCGACCGCGACCGCGAGCGCACCGAGGGTGATGATGTTGATGGTCAGGCCAGCCGCGCCCATGATGGTCAGCGCGGTGAAGATGGACAGTGGGATGCTGACCGCGGCGACCAGTGTGGAGCGCACGCTGAGCAGGAACAGGAAGATGGTCAGGACGGCAAACAGGGCACCCAGCAGCCCTTCCCGGACCAGACCGTCCCGCGACTCCTTGATGAAGTCCGCGGTGTTCGAGATGGTGTTCACCTCGATGGCATCCGGGTGTGCTGCGGTGACGGACGCGAATGCGGCCTCCGTGGCATCCGCGACATCGACCGTGTTGGCGCCGGAGCCCTTGTTCACGAGCAGGGTCAGCGATGGCTCGCCGTTGGTCCGGGAGTAGCCGGAGGCATTGACATCGACCACTTCCAGGGTGGCGATCTCGCCCAGGGTCACCGGTTTGGGCACGGCCCCAGCGGTCGTCGGCTGGCTCACCGCGACGACCTGCGACTCGAGCTCCCCGATGGACGTGTAGTGATGGCTCGCGGAGACCGGCAGGACGCTGGTGCCGTCAGCGAGATTGCCGGCAGGGATGGTCACCTGGTTGGCCTGCAGGATGCCCTGGACCTGCTGGAGGCTGACGCCCGCCCTGGCCATCGCGGTGGGATCGAGCGTGATGACGAGTCGCTGGGTCGTGCCGCCGGTGAGGTCCGCGGACGACACGCCGGGGATGGTCCGCACCAGCGGCAGCAGCTCGGTGCGCGCGATCACAGCTGCTGCAGCAGGATCGGCCCCCGCGGCGGGTCCGATGGACGCCACGATGACAGGCTGGTCATTGATGTTCACCGCTGACACGCGCGGCTCCACGCCCGCCGGGAGGTCTGCCTGGCCGATGGCCGCGTCGATGGCGGCACTGGTGTCCTTGATGTTGGTGCCGTACTCGAACTGGGCGATGACGAGGGACAGCGAATTGGCAGATGTCGACGACAGCGATTCCAGCCGAGGCAGGCTCTTGATGGCCTGCTCGACGGGTACGGTCACCTGCTGCGCGACATCCTCCGCGCCCGCACCGGGCTGGGCGGCGATGACGGTCACGAATGGCAGCTCGATCTCCGGCAGCAGCTCCTGGTGCAGCGACCCCCATGACACCAGGCCGCTGAGGAACAGGGCCATGGCGACGAGCATGACGATGCTCTTGTTGCGCAGGGCGATCTCGGTGAGCCGGATCATGGGACTCCTTCAGGGCGCGGTGGCAGGTTGGACAGGCTCCACGGGTGTCCCTGGAGCCATGCGGCGGGAACGTTCAGGGATCGGTCGGCGGCGAGCACGGATCCGCGCCCGGGGGAGCGGCGGCCTGGTGCTGCTCGAGGGCGCGGATGAGGCCTCGCAGGCCACGTTGGAGACCGAGCAGTTCGGCAGCGTCCAGGGTCGACAGCAGGTCGCCCATCATGCGGGCACCCAGATCCTGGAACCGTTCGAGCACGGTCTCGCCCTGCTTCGTGAGGTTGACAGCCACCTGACGTCGATCGGCCGGGTCCTCGTGACGCGCGACCAGGCCCATCTCCGAGAGGCGCTCGACATTGCCGCTCATGGTCGACAGGCTCACCCCGAGCTGGGCGGCCAAAGCAGACATCCGGATACCGGGTGCGGCCTGGACCAGGTGGATCGCCTTGGCCTGCTGCATCGTCACATCGAGCGCCAGGAACTCGGGCACATGGGAGCGCGCCGCCAGTTCACGGAGGTGCTGGAGATCGCCGACTACGCCGGCCACGACGATGTCCGTGTCGGCCGGAGTCACGCCTCTGTGTCCGGCGCTGCACGAGCAGGCCTGTTGGTTCGTCCTACCCGAATACTTTGCATCAGGTGAAGGATACATCGCAACGGTTCTGCGCGCTTCCGCGCCCGGTCCCCGGCTGGTACCGTGCCCGCTGTGAACGTCACGCTCTCGGATCAGGAACGGGCGGCACTGCGGTGGACCCTGGTGATGTTGCCCGTGCTCGCGACGCTGGGCGCGGTCCTGCTCCTGGCCACGGTGGTCCAGCCCTTCTTCTTCATCCTCGCCATGTTCTTCCTGGCCTGGATCCTGGCCTTCCTGCTCGATCCGGTGGTGACCTGGATCGTGCGGCGGTTGCCGCGTCTGCCCCGGGGACTCACCGCGGCCCTGGTGTTCTTCGGGTTGACGCTCATCATCCTCATCGGGCTGGTCGCCATCGCGAGTTCGGTGCTCACATCGCTGACCAATGTGGTGGGCGACACGACCAGCGTGCCCCAGGCCATCGACCGGCTCATCGGCCCTCTGCAGGCCCAACTGGATGGCTGGGGCATCGATATCGACCTGACCACGGCGGTCACCGGGGCCATCGACCAACTCCAGCAGAGCGGATCGGACTTCCTGACCCAGATCGTCAACGGCGGCGTGGTGCTCTTCACCCAGGGCACGGCCATCGTGTTCATCGCCATCGTGATGGTCGCCAACAAGGGCCGCTTCCTCCGGTTCGGCCAACGACTCATGCCACCTGGCCGGGAGACGCTCCTGGACGACATTACCGTGGCGACCAGCCAGTCGTTCGGTGGCTTCATCCGCGGCCAGTTCGGTATCGCGGCTCTCTACGGCGTGGTGGTGGGAATCATCGGCTTCGCGTTCGGGGTCCCGTTCGTGGCGCTCGTCGCAGTCCTCACGGCGGCGCTCCAGTCGATCCCCTACTTCGGTCAACTGGTCTCGTGGCTGCCGCTGTTCGCGACATCGCTGGTATTCGCGCCAAGTGCCATCGTGCCGGTGACCATCGCGCTCGTCATCGGACTGCTGGTCATCCAGAACATCATCTCGCCGCGCGTCCTGGGTTCGGCCGTCGGCCTCAACCCCATCCTGGTCCTCGCCGCGGTGTTCGTGGGGGCACAGATCGCCGGCGCCATCGGGGGCGTCTTCGGGGTGCCCGTGGCGGCGGTCGGTGCCACACTCTTCAACGCGTGGCTCGACCAGGTGCGTCCGCCGGCCGCCCAGGACGTCCGGCAGGCGCGTACCACGCAACCGGATGCACCGCCGGATGCGGACGCGGCAGTGCCCGAGCGCGATGCACGGCCCGATGCGGACGCGGCAGTGCCCGAGCCGGATGGGGACGCGGCAGTGCCCGAGCCCGAGGCGGACCCCGGGATACCTGAGCATGATGATGCGGCGGCGAGCGCGGCCGAGATCCTGGCCTCGGCGCGAGCCGAGCTTGAGGAGGCACATCACCAGGTCGCCGCCTCACAGCAGGTGGTCGACGACGCCATCACGGCCACGGGGACCACGGACCCCGGCTGACCCGGCCCACCGCCCAGGGAACCGGAAGGGACCCCACGGACGTCCGGTACGGGCATCACCGGCCGCGACTGGTCCGGTCTCAGGGAGTCCCATCCATGCGACGTATCCCGGCCGCGTTCGCCGCGGCAACCATGGCTCTCGCTGTGAGCGCCGCACCATCGGTGGCCTGCGGCGGCCTGATCGGCCCCAACGGCGCCGTGAACCTGCTGCGGACCACCACGTTCGTGGGCTACCACGAGGGCATCGAACACTACGTCACGGCCTTCGCTTTCGCGGGTGGCGGTGGCGCATTCGGCTCCATCATCCCGCTTCCGGGCATCCCCACGGCGGTGGACAAGGGCGGCGACTGGACGCTCCAGCGACTCATCCGGGAGACCGAGCCGCCGGTGCCCACCTTGCTGTTCGAGGCGGACGCGCAACGCGCCGATGGCGCCGAGGTCCTGCTCGAGACCACCATCGACGCCCTGGACATCACCGTGCTCAGGGGCGGCGGTGACGACGTCGGGGCCTGGGCCGCCGATCACGGCTTCCGCCTGCCGCCGGATGCACCCGAGGTGCTCGACTTCTACGCACAGCGAAGTCCCATCTTCCTCGCCGCCAGCTTCGACGCGGACGCCGCCGCCGAGCGGGGACAGGCGATCGGCGACGGCACGCCCGTCCATATCACCATCCCCACGGCCGACCCCTGGGTACCATTGCGCATCCTGTCCCTCGGCAAGAACGCCGATGATCGCGTCGACGCCGATGTGTACCTGCTGACCGACCGGGCGCCATCCTTGCTGCCAGCAGCGGCCGGTGACGGGCTTTTTCTCGATCACACGGCACCCGCCAGCAGCGCGTTGCTCGATGACCTGCGGTCGGACCGGGGTATGGACTGGGTGCCTGACTTCGGCTGGTTGATGAAGGTGCGCGTCGATGCGCCGGCCTCGGACGTGCGCTACGACCTCGCGGTGGATGCCACGGGTCGGGGCGTCGCCTCTCGGGTCGCGGCCGGCCTGGAAGGCCCGGGCGGACCATTGTCGCGACCCGCCGAGGGGTCCCTCTGGCTGGCGGGCCTGGTGCTCGCTGCCATGAGCCTCGCTGGTGTTGGCTTCCTGTCCCGTCGAGGTCGGTCGTCGACGGCCACCGACGCCTGACAGATCACCAGCGCACGACCCGGCACCGATGCGAAGGAGGACCACCTGATGCGCCTGATCCGGGCACTGTCTCTGCCCATCGCCGTGGCGCTGGTGGTCCTCGTCGCGGCAGCCGCGATGCCCGCGGACCACACGGTGACGATCGGCATCCACTTCTCCCACTTCACGCCCGCTGCCATCAGCGTGCCGGCAGGCGTGCCCGTGACGTTCGTGTTGCGCAACGATGATCCCATCGACCATGAATGGATCGTGGGTGATGAGGCCACCCACACGCGCCATCGGCTGGGCACCGAGCCACATC
>JBBSOS010000076.1:0-9404 GCA_038259505.1 Candidatus Limnocylindrales bacterium
CTCACCGACGGGGGTGTCGTGGTCACCACGGGTGCAGCGGCCGGAACCCACCGGGGCGGCCTCCTCCACATCCTCGATGCGCCCGGGGACCTGCCCGAGACTGCCGATCCCACCTATGCCGAGTGGTACCAGTCGGCTGTCGAGGTGCTCACCAACGACTCACTTGTGACGTTCAAGCGGGTCGGGGGCCCGGACGGCCTGACCATCGTGCCCGATCTGGCGGCTGCGATCCCGACGCCCCAGGACGGCGGCCGGACGTGGACCTTCCACCTCCGTCCAGGCGTGGTGTATTCGGACGGCCGAGCAGTGCGCGCGAAAGATGCGCTCGGCTCGTTCGAGCGCGGCGTGCTCGCCGGGAACGCCGCCCAGACGGGAGCCGGCATCTACGGCAACATCGAGATCATCGGGTCCGCCGCATGCGGCTCGGCGCCTCCGTGCGACCTCTCCAACGGCATCACCACCGACGACAGCGCGGGCACGGTCACGTTCCATCTCACCATGTCGGATCCGGACTTCCCGTCCCGGATCACGGGCGTGCCCATCGTCCCGGACGGGACGCCTCTCACCGATACGCGTACCCCGATCCCCGCGACGGGTCCCTACCAGATCGTGGCGTTCGATCCCGGTCGGAGCGAGCGCCTCGTCCGCAACCCACGGTTCGCGGAGTGGTCCCCTGATGCGCAACCAGATGGGAACCCCGACGAGATCGACATCGCGGTCTCGCACGGCGGGGACCCGACCACCGAGGTGCTCACCGGCCGTGCGGACATCCTGGAGCTGGGAAGCGAGCCTGCAGCCCGACTCGGTCAGCTCCGGACCCAGGTCCCCGCGCAACTCCACGTCGCGCCCTCCGACGCAACGTGGTTCGAGGTCATGAATACGAGGCTGCCTCCCTTCGATGACCCGCGTGTCCGGCAGGCGGTCGAACTGGCAACGGACCGGAACGCGCTCGTCGACGCCTGGGGCGGTCCACTCGTGGCCACCGTCACGTGCCAGGTCGTGCCGCCAGGGTTCGCTGGCTATAGCCGCTATTGCCCATGGACGGTGGACCCGAGCCCCAACGGCGACTGGCTCGGGCCGGATCTGCCACGAGCGCGCGCACTCATCGCCGCGACAGGGGTACACGGGGCGCCTGTGACCGTCTGGGGCCTCGACGACGGCGGCCAGCACGCTGCCGTGGCGCGCTACTTCACGGGTCTCCTTGGCGATCTGGGCTTGACCGCGACGACCCGACTCCTCGATCCAGATCGCTACTTCACGTTCGTCAGAGAGCACCCGGAGCAGGTGCAGATGTCGGGCCACTGGAACTCGAGCGAGAGACGGGTCGCGGCCGAGGCGATCATCGGGTCGTACACCTGTCCGTCGTATCCCGACGCCTACCAGAGTCGACCTGGTGGCTGGTGCGATCCTGCCCTGGATATCCGCATCCAGGCTGCGGTCCAGCTCGAGCGAACGGACCCGATCGCCGCAGACGACGCATGGGCACGCATCGACCACACGATCGTGGACGCCGCCCCGGCCGTCATGGCCTTCAACCCCACGACTGCGACCCTTCTGTCGGCTCGCACTGGTGGCTACGAGGCGCACCCCGTCTTCGGGGTGCTCTACGACCAGCTGTGGGTGCGATGAACGAGGCAACGAGCCGAACTGAAAACCGACCAGGCCGTCCCGTCGTAAGAGCGGTCGAGGGCCCAAGCCAGCCAGATGCGTTGGCAGCCCACATGGAGAACACGCCGTGTCGTTCATCGAACCTCAGGCCCATGACCGCAGCTGGCGACCGCTGCGTCCCGCCCTTGTCCTGGGTGCCATCGCTACCCTGGCCGTTGGTGGTGTCACCCAGGCGCAGTCGCCTTCGCCGGGTCCGGAGCCCGAGGTCTACACCATCGACGCCGTGACCACCGATGCGGGGACCCTCCTCACCGGTGAGGACGGCAAGACGCTCTACTTCTTCGCCAAGGACACCTCCCCGGGCACCAGCGCCTGTGAGGGCGATTGCGCCACCAATTGGCCCGCCTTCACGCTGGAGTCCACCGAGACGCTCGCGGCGGGGGACGGTGTGACCGGCGTTTTGGCCGTGTTCGGCCGGTCGGATGGCGCGCTGCAGGCAAGCTATGACGGCCGGCCGCTGTACTACTTCTCGGGCGACACCACGGCCGGCGACACCAACGGCGAGGGCATCGGCGGGGTGTGGTCCGTCGCCAACGTCGACGGCTCGCTGGGCGTCGCGGCGCCGTCCGCGGGCCCGGCATCGGGTGAGGTCTACACCGTCAACATCGCGACCGGCGCCCTCGGCACAGTCCTGACCGGTGAGGACGGCAGGACGCTGTACGTTCTCACCAGGGACGTGGCACCCGGCGCCAGCACCTGCGAGGACGATTGCACCGCCAACTGGCCGGCGTTCACGCTCGAGGACGGTGAGACGCTGGCTGCGGGCGCTGGCGTGACGGGCGTCCTCGGCACGTTCGCTCGCTCGGACGGCTCGATGCAGGTGAGCTACGACGGGCGCCCCGTCTACTACTTCATCGGCGACTCGCAGGCCGGTGACGTCAATGGCGAGGGCATCGGCGGCATCTGGTTCGTGGCGGCCGTCGATGGCTCGGTGCCAGCGGCCGCGGCAAGCGGGGCACCTGCCAGCCCCGCACCCTGATCCAGGCTCGCCGGCAGGCACCGGCGAGGTGATCTCCAGACGACAGCCGTCCCCGATGGGACGGCTGTCGTCTATCCGTGGGGCTTGCCAGACCAGCAGGGTTCCGTATCATCGCGGTCATGGATCGAATGACGCGCACGATGCTCTGTCTTGCCCTTGCCCTGCCCATGAGTCTCGGCGCCGGCGCCGCGACCGCCCAGAGTCCATCACCGGACCCGGTCCTCGACCAGGAACTCACCCTGTCCGAGCTTGCCGGCGCGGCCATCGCCCCGGATTCCGGCATCACGGCCACGTTCGCGGCGGACGGATCGGTGACCGGATCGGGCGGTTGCAATACCTACAGCGCGTCCTGGAAGAGTGATGGCACCAGTCTCACCGTCGGACCCATCGCGGCCACCCTCAGTTCATGCGACAGCAGCACGGACGCCCTCGAGTCGAGCTACCTCGCCGCGCTCCAGGCGGCTGCGACGTGGAGCCTCGACGGCAGCGCCCTCGTCATCGTCAGCGCCGATGGCACGACCCTCGTCTACGGCGGGGAGGGCGACAGCGCGGCACTGGCGGGCGAGTGGCCACTGGTGTCGGTCGATGGCACACCGGTGCCGACCGGCGTCATGGCCAGCGCGGACTTCGGTCCGGATGGGGCATTGACTGGATCGGGTGGCTGTAATCAGTTCTCGGGCACGTACACCAGCGATGGGGCGAGCATCACCGTCGGTCCGCTTGCGTCGACCCGCAAGTACTGCGAGGACTCCTCGACGATCGAGGGCCTCTACCTCGACGCGCTGCAGGGAGCATCCACCTGGGCGATCGACGGTGGCACGTTGATCATCGAGGGCACCGGCACGCTGGTGTTCGGCGAGAGCACCGCATCGGCAGATGATCTGACCGGCCAGACGTGGATCCTGGTCAGCCAGGCGGGCGAGGCGGTCGACCCGTCGCTGGGCACGAGCGCGACCTTCGGCGCGGACGGTCGCGTGACCGGCGGCGGCGGTTGCAACCAGTACAACGCCAGCTATTCGACGGACGGCGACACCATCGCCATCGGGCCGATCTCGGCCACCAGGATGGCCTGCCCGCCACACGTCGACGCCGCGGAGTCGGCGTACTTCAGTGCGCTCGAGAATGCGACCGGCTTCGCCATCGATGGCCCGGACCTGGTCATCGCGACCACAGATGGCAGCACCCTCGAGTTCCAGGCTCAGGCGGGGCCGCCGCCGAGCCCCGGCGCGTCCACCGGTCCGACGGCCGTGCCGTCCGCTGCCGCAGTGCCATCCGGCCAGCCGAGCGGCGACATCGTGGGTGCATGGACCATGACCGAGTACGCCGGCCAGGCGTTGCCGGGTGGGATGCTGCACATCGGCATCACCTTCGCGGCAGATGGCACGTTCTCGGGCAACGGCGGCTGCAACGACTTCACCGGATCATGGTCGCTGGACGGCACGAGGATCGCGCTCAGCGGCGTCGTCCCGGCCACCGGCGGCACGTGCGACGCCACCAGCCAGTCGCTCGAGCAGGGGTTCCTGAGCCTGCTGCCCTTCCTGGACACGGCCCAGATCAACGAGGCGGGCACCTTGTCCCTCGTGAGTGCCCTCGCGGGCGGGACCGGCTTCTCGTTCGCACCCGCTAACTGACCGCCGGCCTCAGGTGCCGCTGACGCGCACCTCGAACATGCTCGGCCATCGCTTGCCCGTGACCAGGAACGTGTCGCGGTCCGGGTCGTAGGCGATGCCGTTGAGCACGGCGCCCCGGTCGGCCAGCGACGGATCGGGCGTGATGAGACCCGTCATGTCCAGCACGCCCGTGATGTTCCCGGTGGCCGGGTCGATGCGCACGATCCAAGGTGTCTCCCAGACATTCGCCCAGACCGACCCGTCGACGCACTCCAGTTCGTTGAGTCGCTCGACCGGTACACCGTGGACCGTCACGCCGACCGAGCCCAGGACATCGAACGTGGATGGGTCACGGAACGTGAGCCGCGGGCTGCCGTCGCTCATCACCAATCGGGTCCCGTCGTCGCACAGGCCCCAGCCTTCACCCGCGTAGTCGAAGGTGCCGGCCTGGGTCAGCGTGGCCGCGTCCCAGACGAGCGCCACCCCATCCTTCCAGGTGAGTTGGATGAACCGGTCAGCGACCTGGGCGAGGCCTTCCCCGTACAGATCACCCGGAAGCGGCACGCTCCGGATGACGTCGCCGGTGGCCCTGTCGACCTGGCGAAGCGTGGACTCGCCCACCATGCCCGTGGATTCGTACAGCTGGCCGGTCGGGTCGAGCAGCAGGCCCTCGGTCCAGGCGGTCCTATCGTGAGGCGCCGTGGAGACGACCGTCCACGTGAGCTGCTCCACGGGCGGATACGACGCCGCGGGTGACGGGACGCCCGGCGCCGGGGGAGCTGCGATCGCCGCCAGGCCGGCACCGGATATGGATAGGAGGCCCAGGAGGCATACGCTGAGCGCCACCGACCGGATGCGCCATCGAAATCTCCGACGAGTCAGCCTCACGCCGACAGGGTAGCCCGTCGACGGACGAACACCTCCAGTCGCCACGCCGGGATGAGTGCCACAGCGACGATCACGCCTCCCAGCAGCCACAGCGGATCGAGGTCACCGCCCGACCAGCCGACGACCTGGACCGCCAGCAACGAGCCCACGATGCCACTCAGGTAGGCCGGCACGAGCGACAGGTTGAGGACCGCGGACCGGATGTCCGCGGGCAGGCCCGTGGCCAGGATCGCGAACAGCATCGAACCCGCGGTCGCGAAACCGACCCCCATCACGGCGTAGTCCAGGCCGAATGGCAGGAGCGAACGCAGCAACGGCGCCGCGAAGGCTGCGGCCGAAGCGATGGCGATCGAACCGAGGAGCACGCGTCCGAAGCCGACCCTGTCGGCCACCGCACCCGCGAGCGGGGACCCGATGGTCGCGGCCAGACCGTAGGCCCCCGCCACCAGGCCGACCGCCGAAGCCAGGAGCACTGGGCCGTTGATGGACTCGACATACAGCGCCAGGAACGGGCTGATGAGGCGCTGGCCGAGCAAGACCACGAAGTAGGTCACGAACACGCCTTGGGCGAGCGGTGTGCGGAGCACCGCCACGAGCGACCGGCGGACCAGGGTCATGACGGGCAGCAGACTGCGCACCCGGTCAGGCGCCTCATGGTAGCCGAGCACGAGTGCGAGCACGATCAGTCCGGTGATCGCGGCATCGACCAGGAACAGTGTGTGGAGACCCAGGTGGTCGACGACGGGACCCCCGAACGCCGGGCCGACGGCCAGCCCGAGCGGACCCGCGGCACTCACGATGCTGATGGCGAACCCCAGACGCGCCCGAGGCGCCCGATCGGTGATCTCGGCAAGCATGACGCCGGTATTGCCGAGCACCAGGCCCACCAGGGGCACTAGCAGGAACAGTTGCCACACGTCCGAGACGAAGGCCAGGAACAGGAACAGCACCGCTTCCACTACGGCGCTCCGGACGATGATCACCTTGCGGCTGTATCGGTCCGCCCAGGCACCCCAGAACGGCACGAGGGGCAGTCCCGCCAGGAGGGAGGCGGTCGACAGCAGACCAACGGTCGCGGCGACATCGGCCTTCGGGACGCCAAGGTCCTGCACGAGCAGCGGCAGGAACGACAGGTAGTGCCCGAAACTCATCGATTCCACGAACCCGGTGGCCCCGAACAGCAGGGCCAGCCCGAGCCAGCCGGTCATCCGTCCCCGCGAGCCACCGGGGCGCTCAGGCCGCGTCACCACCCCTTGTCGGTGCATGGTCGGGCGGGCGTCCAGCTGTGGTCTCTGCCTCCAGCTGATGGCCCAGTTCGTCCGTCCGTCGATAGGCAGCCCAGACGGCCTCCGACAGCACGGTCCGCAGGCGACCCCGTTCCAGCTCGTGGATGGCGGCCGCGGAGGTGCCACCCGGCGAGGTCACCATGTTGCGCAACTGGGCAGGGTGCATCCCGCTCGCCTTCGCGAACAGGGTGCTGCCCTCGAGCGTCTCGATGACCAGGTCGTGGGCGATGTGCCGTGGGAAGCCCAGGTGGACCGCCGCGTCGATGAGCGCCTCCATGACCAGGAACACGTAGGCGGGACCGGTGCCGCTGACCGCCGTCGCCATGGCCACGAACTTCTCGTCCTCGACCTCGATCTGGGCGCCCAAGCTGGCCAGAAGCGCGGCGGCCTGGGCGCGCTGGGTCGCACTCACCTCCGGCGTGGCATACCAGACGGTCATCCCCTTGCCCAACTGGGCAGGCGTGTTGGGCATGCTCCGGACGATGGCGCGATGGTGGAGCACGTTGGTGAGTGCTGCGCTCGTGGCGCCCGCGATGACGCTGATGACCAACTGGTCGGGCCGCAGCACGGCCGCGAGCTCCATGCCCACCCGCCGGATCATCTGGGGCTTGATGCCCAGGACGACGATATCGGCGCCCTCGACCGCCTCGGCGTTCGATTCGACGGTCCGGATGCCGTGGCTGCGGGCGAGGTGCTCGCGGCGCTCCGCCCGGGGGTGGCTGGCGACCACGTGCGCAGCATCGACCTCGCCGGCAGTGAGCAGACCCGTGATCATCGACTCCGCCATGACGCCGGAGCCGATGGTGGCGATGGTGACATCCTGGAGTGACACGTCCGCGAGTATAGGTGCCGCGATCCTCGCGACCTCAGCAGTGCGCCGGGGTCGCTCGACCGCGCCAGCGCACCGGTCACCTGCGGCCCGGTCACCAGCGGCCCGCGAGTGCCTCCAGGGTCGCCAGCCGTTCGGTGCTGCCGTCGGCCGAGATCGGGATGACCGCGACGTGGTCGGCGCCTGCGGCGCGCATCGCTGCCATCCGGTCCACGATCACGTCCACTGGCCCCCACGCCACCAGGCCGTCCACGATCGTGTCCGAGCCCGGCTGGGTCCAGTCATCCGCCGTGAGCCCCTGCATCTCCCAGCTCGCCTGGTAGTTGGGGGTGCGCAGGTATGGCGCGAGATACCCACGCGCGGCGGCCCGGGCTGTTCCGGGGTTCGGATCGAGCACTACCGGCAGGGTCACCGCGAGCAGCGGTCGGGGACCCTCCTCCGCAGACGTGTCGAGGACGTCGCGGATCCACGTCACCTGGGCGGCCGTGACGAGGTACGGGAATGCCCCGGACGCAGTGGTCGCGGCCAGGCGCAGCATGCCCGACCGGAGTGCCGCAAGCACCACCGGCGGCTCCGTTGGCACGCCGCCCTCCCCTGGCTCGCCGCCCTCCGCTGGCACGCCGCCCTCCCCTGGCAGCGTTGGCCCAGTGAACGGCAACCGCCGATAGTCAGCGAGATACTCGCGCATCCGGCCGAGCGGTCGATCGTAGACGTGCCCCCGCAGCTTCTGGGCAAGATGCTGGTGTGACACGCCGAGTCCCAGCACGAACCGGCCACCGGTCAGCTCGTGGAGCGTCATGGCACCCATCCGGGTCGCCATAGCGTCCCGTGCCCAGATGGATGCGATGCTGGTTCCCAGCCACATGGACCCAGCCTCGGAGGCGATCGCGCCCAGCAGCGCGAACGGCTCGCGACCCACCGTCTCGGGCACCCACAGTGCCCCATACCCGAAGCCCGCCACTGCGGACACGTACCGACGCAGGTCTGAGGCGGCGAGGGTATCGAGGTGTCCCCAGACGCCGAAAGGTCCCAAGGCGGTGGCAAGCTCGGTCATCTGACGAGTCTAGGTCGTGCGGCCATCCGCGAGTCCGTCGGCGCCGCGTCCCATTCCCGCGGGGTCCGCCGTGGCACCGGCGACCCCAGAGCCCATCACGAAGAAGCGGCCGGTGGAACTGACCTGCACATCGCCGAATCCTGCCCGGCTCAGTGCCGCCGCGAACTCATCAGCAGAGCGACTGACCTCGACGATCCGGAACTCCCGGCCATCATCCAGTCGTCGGACCGCGATGCTGTCGGCCCCTGGCGCTGGCTGATCCACGGCTCCCGACTCCGGGTCAGGCCCCGAATCGATGAACCCCAGCAGGCCACCTGGTCGCAGCCAGCGCCGAACGATGGCCAGGAACGCACCCAGTCGCTCGTCCGTCACGTGGCTGAGCCAGAAGCCACAGAACACGCCGTCCACCTGACGATCGGGCTCGGCCCACGCGTCGCGGACGTGCAGGTGCGCCCGCAGCCGATGTGCCACCAGCCGCTCCCGCGCCAGCTCGAGCGGCTCCGGCGAAGCGTCGTACAGCGACAGCTCCCCGTTCTGGGCGAGCAACGGCGACCACCAGCCGGTGCCCGCCGCCAGCTCCACGATGTCACCGGTGTACGGCAGCCGATCGAGCCACCCGGTCACCTGGTCGAGCTCGGCGTGCCACGCGATGTCCCGGGCGGGTCCTCGCGAGTAGCGACCGCGACGCAGGTACCAGTCGTCGTACCCGGGCGCCTGCGCCGCGTAGTACTCGCGCATCTCCCGATCGATGTCCGCGTCGACGGGCCGCGCGACCGCCACCGCCACCGCCGACCGGTCGGGTGGCGTCGCGGCACCGGCGCCCCCCGCATCCATCCCACGGCTTCGCTCCTGGAGGGCGCTCCGAAGGCGGTAGCGCAGGAACTGGTTGTCCTGTGCCCGGTCGAGGCACTCGGGGCACAGGTTGGCCCAGCCGGTCAGGTCCGCCTCGGTGACCGCGGTGGAGGGTCGCCCGCACCACAGGCAATCGAACGTCGCGCGGAATGGCATCGGGTCGGTCTCAGCGTCCCGGCGGCCTGCGATCGGCGGCGGCACCCAGCGGGATCCACGAGTCGGGCGGCGCGGCGCCACC
>JBBSOS010000077.1:0-9240 GCA_038259505.1 Candidatus Limnocylindrales bacterium
CATCATCCAGTACGGGCATCTGCCTGCCTACCGCGCGGCGGGCCTCCGGATCGTCGCGGTGACGGACGTGGACTCGGAGAAGGCGCGGACCGTTGCCCAGGACTTTGACATCCCGGTCGTGGCCGGTTCGGCCGAGGAGCTCGTGGCGCTGTCCGAGGTGGACATCGTCGACATCGCGGTGCCACCCTGGGTCCAGCCCGGGATCGTCACGCTGGCGGCTGCCGCCGGCCGCCACATGTTGTGCCAGAAGCCGTTCGCGCTGGAGTTCGAGACCGCACGAGCGATGGTCGATGCAGCAGCTTCGGCCGGCGTCCTCCTCGCGGTCAATCAGCAGATGCGCTGGGATGCCGGTATCGCCGCGAGTCGGGACCTGATCGCGCGGGGGGCGATCGGGCGCACGTCCGCCGCGCAGTTGGAAGTCTCGGTCTCGACCGGCTGGCATCTGTGGCCGTGGCTGGCGGCCGCACCGCGCCTCGAGATCATGTACCACAGCATCCATTACCTCGATGCCATGCGTTCGATCCTGGGTGACCCGGAGTGGGTCACGAGCATGCATGCGCGCTATCCGGAGCAGGCCCCGGTCCAGGGCGAGACGCAGACGACCACGCTCCTCGAGTACCCCGACGGGCTCCAGGCGCTCGTCGCGGTCAACCACTACAACCAGCATGGGACGCCCTATGGCGAGTTCCGCTTCTACGGCACCCAGGGAGCACTCGAAGGCACGCTCGGCTTGTTGTACGACTATCCGGATGGGCGACCGGACACATTGTCGCTGCATCGTGCCGGGAGCCAGGTCCGGTCATACGAGTTCGACACTCGCTGGATCCCGGATGCGTTCCTGGGGCCGATGGGTGACCTCATGGATGCCATCGCGACCGGACGGCAGCCGGTCACCTCGGGCCGGGACAACCTCGGCACCATCGCGGTCGCCCTGGCGGCCTACCGATCTGCGTCCGAACGTCGCAGCGTGCGGGTCGCGGAGATCGCGGGTGAGCCCGGCTGAAGGGCGCCATCCCTCAACCCATGTACGCGCCGCCGCTGACATTCATGATGGCGCCGGTGACAAAGCTGGCGTGAGCCGAGGCCAGGAACACCGCGACAGATGCGATCTCGGCCGGGTCAGCCATCCGCCCGATAGGCGTAGCCCGTATCGTGGCGTCAGCTGCCGACGAGAAGCCTGTGCGCTGCATGGGCGTGTCCGTGAATCCGGGGCAGATGGAATTGACCCGGATGCCCTGTGGTCCGTATCGACGGGCCAGGGCGAACGTGAGCGTGATCACGCCTCCCTTCGAGGCGCCGTACGCGGGCGCAGAGCTGACCCCGCCATCGCGGGCGGATATCGACGTGAACGTCGTGATGCTGCCACTCGTACCCGCGGCTGCCATGTGTTCGCCGGCGGCCCGCGCCAGGAAGAAGGTGGCCTTCAGGTTGGTGTCCATCTGCCAGTCCCAGGTTTCCTCGGTCACATCCATGAACGGCTCGCGTCGCAGGACCCCAGCTGCCATGACCACGGCTGTCACGTCGCCGAGGTGCTCCGCGGCGTCGCGCACCAGGGCCGGGTGGGCCTGCACATCGGTGAGATCCATGCCCACCGCGTGGTGCCCGTCACCCGGCAGGGATCCCACCAGCTCCCGGAGGGAATCGAGCTGAAGATCCACAGCACACACGCGGGCACCCGCATCGGCAAAGGCCCGCGCCGTCGCGGCACCGATGCCCTGTGCTGCGCCGGTCACGATGACACCGTGATCCTGCAGTCCCCAGCCTGGCCTGTCCGCGTCCATCCGGGAGGTCTCCCTTCCGCCGTGCACCTGGCCCACGGCCGACGCTCACCATACCCCAGCCCCCGAAGGAGACGACCATGAGCACGCCCACGGACGGACCGTCGACCGGTCCCCGAAGCCCCATCCGGATGAGCGCGATCCTGGGTCGCCGCATCCGCCAGGATGACCTGCGGACGCTGGGCATCAGCACCCAGACACTGGCCGAGGAGGCGCTCCGCGACAGCCACTGGGACCTCGCCGCCGAACTGGCGGACTACTTCGTGACCGAGATCCGGCTCATGAACGATGTCCTGTTCATCTGGCTGGCGGACATCCTCGACTTCCGCCTGTCACGAGCAGGTCATGAGGACCCAGGGTTGGGCGCCACGTTGCTGGCCGGCTTCCGGGCGTTCCGTCCCGGCCAGGGCGATCTCGACCGGGCACTGCGAGCGATCGACGAGCGTCAGGCGGACCGGGCGGTGGATGCGATCGAATCCATGCGCATGCGTTGGGCGGCGCAGCACGACGGGCTCGTGGTCTGGGTGCAGGAACTGCTCACGGACATCGCGCGGACATTCGGTGAGGATGCTGTCCGGGAGTCCGTGACCCATGCCTACGAGCACATCTGGAAGCCACGCTACGAGTCGTGGCCACGCATGAGCCCGGAGGAGCGGCTGCAGCTGAGCGTCGAGGGGATGCGCGGTGGACACCTGTCAGGGCCCCGACACCGGGGAGACGTGGACCTCAGCGACGAGGGCGACCGGTACGTGATGTCGCTCGATCCGTGTGGCAGCTGCGGCATCCTGCGTCGAGGCGACCCGGACAGCGGGCGGCCTCCTCACGAGCCGGCCGGGAACCTGGAGCCGCATCCCTGGACCTGGGGCAGGACCGGCATGTCGTGGTACAGCGTGCACTCGCCCATCGCACTGGAGTACATCCAGATGACCGAGGGCCAACCGCCACTGCGACCGCTGGAGGATTGCGACTTGCCCGACCGGCCGTGTCGCTGGTTCATCTACAAGGACCCCAGTTCCCCCCGGGCGGCGCATTACGAGCGGATGGGCTTCGAGGTGCCGCCAAACGCGCCGGTCGGCCCGCCGGCCTGAAGCCGGTCGCCGATCGACCAGTCAGGATCCGGTTGACGATGCGGCGCGCATCGTTGCGATCCTGTGCGGCGGCGGCTGGACCAGCTCGAAGTGCACTCCATCGAACCCCTTGAAGTAGCAGCACTTGCCGCCAAGGTTGACGCCTGCGGTGATCTCATTGGGCGGCGACAGGAACACGACGCCCAGGGCGACCAGCCGCTC
Source organism: Candidatus Limnocylindrales bacterium (assembly GCA_038259505.1). Taxonomy (GTDB): domain Bacteria; phylum Chloroflexota; class Limnocylindria; order Limnocylindrales; family CSP1-4; genus JAFMJV01. The sequence continues at coordinate 3,068 of JBBSOS010000077.1, forward strand.
GTACTCTGCGTCAGCGTCTTCGACCGCGAAGGCGAGGTGCCCCTCACCCGGGTCCTTGATCTCGATGGGCCGTTCGACGCCCTCCGGGTAGCGATAGTGAACGAGCTCCATGTCGTGGGTCGAGATCCCCCGGTGCTGTCCCGGGATGGCCAGCTGCGCGACTTCGATGTCGGCACCCGGATAGCCCACCAACCGTGCCGTGTACTCATTGTGCTGCGTCTGGCGATGGACCAGATGCCAGCCCAGCACGTCGCGATAGAAGACGATGGCTGCCTCCATGTCCGAGACCGTGAAGCTGAAATGCCAGACACCAAAGCGGTCCATTCGATCGATCTCCTCACCCGTTGGGTTCATCGGCGTCCCTCTCGTTGGCTCGCGCTGAGGGTTGGATCAGGTCCGGTGCCGGATCGTAGGGGTAGCAGCGCGCCGTGGAGCCGCCATCGACAGCGATGCACTCGCCGGACACGAACGAGGCCTCATCGGACAGCAGGAACGCGGCCACCGCAGCGATCTCGGGGGGCTCGCCCATCCTGCCGAGGGGATGGATGGCGGCCATCTCCCGCCTGGCACGGACCGGGTCGGGCGAGATGTCGATGACCGACTGATTCATGGACGTCCTGATGGCGCCCGGCTCGATGGCGTTGGCACGGATCCCGGCAGGGCCATACTCGACCGCCAGGTAGCGTGTCAGGGCGTTGACGCCCCCCTTCGCAACGTCATAGGCCGCGAAACCACTGAAGGCGGCACGAGCGTGGATCGATGAGATGTTGACGATGGCGCCGGGGCTGCGCTGCCGCAGGAACGTCCGGACGGCCTCCGACGCGCCCCAGTAGGGGCCCATCAGGTTGACCCGGATGGTCTCGTCGACCTCGTCCGGCTGCGGGTCGTGGAGGGTGCCCATGCGAACCACGGCCGCGTTGTTGACCCAGCCGCCGAGCGGTGCCAGCTGTGTCGCCCTGGTCGCAGCCGCGGCAAGCTGATCACGATCGGCCGCGTCCCCGGTGAGGACGGCGCCCGCGCCGGGCACGGCCGCCGCATCCTCGGCCAGGGCGGCATCCCATTCCAGGCCCACGACGGCCCAGCCATCACCGATGAGCCGCTCGAAGATCGCTCGACCAAGGCCCATGCCACAACCTGTCACGACGACACTGCGGGTCATGCTGCGGGTCCTGCTTCGGGCCCACCCGCGAGCCACGCGGCGATGCCCCGGTCGGTGATCGCGAGCGCCTCTCCCAGGTACCCGGCCGGATCGAGGACCGTGGCCATCGGGGGGAGCCGCGCCAGCAGGGGCGCCGGCAGGGTACGTTCCATGGCCGCCCTGAGTGTCGACCCCTCGTCGCGGGCGACCGTGCATGCGTCATACACCAGGTCATGAGCGGGACCCCGTCCGACCATCGGCGCGAGTGCCATCATCGCCGCCTCCGACATGATCATGCCGCCCTCCAGGTCCAGGTTCCGAAGCATGCGTGCGGGATCGACACGCAGGCCGGTGACGGCGTCGCGGGCACTCCGGACCGCACCCGCAGCGGCAGTGGCGACCAGTGGCAGGGCATCCCATTCCGCGTGCCACTCGCCCGCGGCACGCTCGTGACGTGGTTGCATCGCGGCCAGGAGCACCGGTACCTGGGCCGCCGCGAGCATCGAGAACCCGACCGTCGTCTCGGAGGCGATGGGGTTGACCTTCTGGGGCATGGTCGAGGATGCACCCCGGTGATGGCCGCCCACCTCGCGGACCTCGTCCACCTCCGACCGGGACAGGGCGATCACCTCGCGCGCCAGGCGACCCGCTGTCGCGGCGAGCGCGGCGCACGCGAAGGCGGCCTCCGCCAGTCCGTCACGCGCCACGTGCGAGGGCACATCAGCATCTGCCAGCCCGAGCCGGCTCGCCGTGCCTCGACGCACATCGGCCGATCGGGGCCCCAGCGCTGCCGCCGTGCCACCCGCCCCGAACAGCGATACGATTGCGACCGCCGATCGCGCTCTCGCCAGCCGCGCACGTCCCCTCGACAGCTCGGCAAGGAACACGGACAGCTTCGCACCCAGGGTCGTGGGCACCGCCAGCTGGTCGTGCGTTCGGGCCGCCATGACGGTGTCGCGATGCTCCTCGGCAAGGATCGCGAGTCCATCGCCCAGCACCGCGACGAGGTCGGCCAGCCGATCAAGCGAGCGCACCAGGACGATGGCCAGCGCCGTGTCCATGATGTCCTGGGTGGTGGCACCCCAGTGCAGTGACGACGACACCGCTGGTGGCGCCCCGTCGCGCAACTGGACCAGCAGCGGCAGGATCGGATAGCCCACGGTGCGCATGCCCTCACGGAGCGCGTCGAGGTCCACGCGGCCGGCGTCGGCCCACTCGCGGATCGCCGCCGCGTCGGCGGCAGGGATGTCGCCCACCTCCGATTGGGCTTCCGCCAGGGCGACCTCGACCGCGCACCAGGCCTCCACGGCGGCGCGCTCGGACCAGATGGAAGCGGTCTCGGGATCCCCGAATGTCGACGTGAGCGGCAGGTTCGGCAGGAGCGCTGACATGTGCCTGGAGCCTACCAGTCGGTACCCACCACGAGACCACCGTCGACGATGATCGACTGACCCGTGATGTAGCTCGAAGGCGGCGTGGACAGGAACAGGATCACGGCCGCCAACTCTGATGGTTCTGCCGGACGACCCAGCGGGATGCGTGCCATCAGGTGGTCCGTCTCGACCAGGCCGGCATCCACCGCTCGCTGGTACATCTCGGTCCGGGTGTAGCCGGGCGCCACCGCGTTGACGCGGATGCCATCGGCCGCCCACTCCACGGCGAGCCCCCGCGCGATCCCCTCGACCGCGGCCTTGGCCGCGGAATACGACAGCCGGCCCCGGATACCGACGTGGGCAGCGATCGAAGCGATATTGACGATGGTGCCGCCGCCCGATGCGACCAGCGCCGGATACGCCGCCCGGGAGCAGCGGAACGTGCCATCGAGATGGACGGCGAGCATCCGGTCCCACGCCGCGTCGGTGACCTGGGCACTCGGCCCGGGGTCGATGATGCCCGCGTTGTTGACGAGCGCATCCAGGCGCCCGAAACGCTCCATGACGCCGCTGATCATGGCATCGACCGAGTCGCTGGACGTGACATCGGTGGCGACGCCCACGGCGATCGTGCCCCCGGCGACGAGCTCCGCGGCCTTCCCGTCAGCAGCGACGCCATCCAGATCCGCCACCACCACCCGGAACCCGGCCGCGCCGAACGCGTCACATGTCGCGCCCCCGATGCCGCGCGCACCACCGGTGACGACGACCACCGGGCCCCCGCCGCTCTCTACGCTCACTGGTCGACGCTCATCGCGTCACCGTCCCGTCCCGTGCGACTCCCTGGACCGGCCGGTCGTCCGCATCGAACAGGCTGACCGTCAGCCAGGTCTCGTGCGTGTGGCCGGGAGCGAGCCGATGCGCCTCTCCCCGTCCATCTGCCGCGAGGAGGCCATCCGAGGGCACGGCCGTGGCAGGTTCGATGGCCACGATGCGGGAACGCCCGTGCCAGGGATGCCCCGCCCCGCCGATCTCCCACCAGAGCCACGCGTGCGGGAACGTCATGACGTCCCAGGCCATGGCGACACCCAGGCCCCGCGCGACCCCACGGATCGCCGCCCAGCCTGCCTGCCCCGCAAAGCCCGACAGATAGGCCAGACGCTCGGTCGGTCCCTTGCCGATCCCCCTCAGGTCCACGGTCGCATCGCCGAGGCCGGGCACGTGCGGCCAGTCGCCCGAAGCGCCCGGCGTCAGGTCGTTGTGGTCCGCGGCGTACGCCTCGTCGACCGCGACGCGGACACCCGGCGGCAGGTCGATGACCGCGCCATCGGTCGCGGCGAATGCCGGATGGTGGCCCCACAGGAATGGCAGCTCCATGTCCGCATCCAGCCGCACCGTCTCCTCGATGCGCAGCACGGCTTGGTCGGCGTGCAGACGCATGCGGCGTTCCAGCAGCATCGGCAGCCTCGCGGGCGTCGACATCGTCACGGCGTCATCGGTCCGTGCATCGATGCTCCAGTGCGTTGCGGATACCTCGCCATGGAACGGCAGCGGCACGCCCAGGACCGTGCAGGGAGCACCGGCGTTGGGGAACAGCTCCTGCCATCCGCCGCGGTACTCCGACAGCCAGTCACTGGCCCCATCGCCCCAGGTGGTCGACCGGCTCGCGGGCAGCGGCGACGCCCAGTCGTACGTCGCCAGCACGTTGGGCCCGCCAGGTCGCCGGATGGCCAGGACCTCGGCGCCCCGGTCCGGCTCCAGGTCGACCTCCATCATCTCGTTCGCGAGGTGCAGCACCGTATTCCCTCCTGCGACATCGTTTTCGCATCCGGCAGGATGCGTCTGCCCGTCGGACCTGTCAACCGACGCCAGCCCTCATCAGGCGCGGCAGTGGCGGCGGTCCCACCGATCCCCGGTCGACGATCTCCGACGGCTCCGTCAGCTCGACGCTGTCACTGGCTTCGCCATCGATGATGCGGATGAGCAGCCGCCCGGCTTCCTGGCCCATCTGGAACATGCGAGCCGTGACGGCCGTGAGCGGCGGGCTGGTGTGCTGCGCGATACGGTGGTCGGGGAAGGTGATGAGCGACAGGTCGCGCGGAACTGCGATGCGCAACTCCCGGATGCCCTCGAGCACCCCGAGGGCGATGCTCAGGCTGGAGATGAACAGGGCGGTGGGTGGATCATCCGCCGTCTGGGCGAACAATCGATGGACCGCCTTCCGACCCTCGTGCTCGGACATCGCTGAGTGGACCACCAGCCGCGGATCCGCGTCCAGGTGATGGGTCGCGATCGCCTCGTGGAAGGCCCGGTCACGGCGCGCACCGACATCCTCACCGGCAACGACCACGGCGATCATGCCGACGCGTCGATGACCCTGGAGGGCGAGGTGCCCGATGGCCATGCGACAGGCATCCTCGTCCCGGCCCACGACCGTGGGGATGTCGTCCACCCGCCGATTCACCATGACCATGGGGAAGTGGCGTTCGGCCAATTGCCGGACCAACCGGTCCTCCAGGGTACGCGAGCCGATGACCAGGCCATCGACCCGACCCTCGGCGACGAGTCGCTGGTAGATGAGTTCATCGGTCGGCCGATCACCCGCGGCGGCCGGGAACTGGTCGACCTCCACCAGCAGCAGCGAGCGGTCATGTTCGATGGCCGCGGCCTGGACGCCATGTGTCACATCGACGAAGGTGAAGAAATCCAGGTTGGGCACGACCAGACCGATGGTGCCCGTGCGGCGGACCCGCAGACCGCGACCAAGATAGTTGGCGCGATACCCCAGCCTGTCGGCCGCCTCGAGCACTCGGGCACGCGTGGCGGGATGGATGCGCTGCGTCGGATCGCCTCGGATCGCGCGTGACGCCGTGGACGCATTGACACCGGCGAGGCGAGCGACATCCTTGAGCGATGGGGCCATGGCGGGTCACCGATGGATCGGGGATGGATCGTGGCGAACTGTAGCCCCCATGCAACCCCTTGACATCGGTACGCATCGACCGGTATACCTTCAGGACGTTCTGCGCAATCGTTGTTGCAGGTGGTTGGAGGAGGCACGAGATGGTCCAGATGCGGAGCCAGCGGACAGGCCTGGCACGAGCAGCAAGCATCGCCGCGACCCTGACGCTGGTCGTCACCGGTATCGCTCAGGCGCAATCCCCTTCGACCTCGGCGGAGCCGGTCGTGCCGGGCATGGGCGATCCGACCTCTGCGATCTGCGAAGGCAACCAGTACGTCCTGGGCTACGACGTGTTCTCCGACACGGAGAACTTCGCGGCCGCGACCATCGAGGGTATGAACAGGACCGCCGAGGCCCTCGGCTGCGTGGAGCTGGTCACCCTCATCGACAATGCCGACCCCATCCAGGCGGTCGCCAACGCCAAGACCTTCGTCCAGCGCCAGGTCGACGGAGCGATGCTGTTCAACGTCATCGCGGCAGCTGGCCCGGGCATGGCCACCGAGCTGAACGCTGCGGGCATCCCGCTCACGAGCATCGTGGTCAAGGTCGAGGGAGCCCCATTCCTGGGCGTCGACGAGTACAACGCCGGCTACACGGGGGGCGAGGCACTCGCCCAGGCGTTCGCGGCCAAGAACCCGGGCGAGACCCCCTATGCCATCAACGGCCGCTTCGATGCGTCCGGCGCGGACTCCGGGATCCC
>JBBSOS010000078.1:0-9215 GCA_038259505.1 Candidatus Limnocylindrales bacterium
CAAGAGCAACAGGGAGCGTTCGGAGGGTTCCACTGCGGCTACGCTAGCAGGAGTGGGGGGCAGTCTGGATCGGTCCGATGGTGCCGGTACCACGGTAGGACCCTCCCGCTGGCGATGTCGTCGCGACCCCAACGACCGGACGGCACGACGAGATCGAGCTGTCGCGCAGATCGGCTCCGTCCCTTCCGGGCCCCGATGCTGGTCGCTGCTATACTCCCCGTTCGTCCTTTCAGCTCCGCCGTGCGGGTGTCCTGTCACCCGGCCAACCCGAGCGGGGCACATCCCATGGGAAGGAGCACGAGGATCCGTGCGTCGCTATGAACTGATGCTGGTCATCCGGCCGGACGTCGCCGATGACCGCAGCCAGGCCGTCCTGGAGAAGGCCACCCGGACGGTGACCACAGCTGGTGGTCACATCCTGAAGGTGAGCCCCTGGGGACGCCGTCGATTGGCGTATCCCATCGGCGTCTACCGGGAGGGTTCGTACCACATCGTGCTGTTCGAGGCGCCGCCCGAGGTCGTCGTCGAACTGGAGCACGGCCTGAACATCACCGAGGAGGTGATGCGTCACCTCGTCACCCGCATCGAGCATCCGGCCGCGGCCCGTCGCGCAGAACAGGGCGAGGAGGGCGACGCTGAAGACGTGCCACCGCCGAACGACGAGCCCGACGCCGACGGCGAGTTGATCGACGAGTCCGAGAGCGAGGCGGCACCAGCCGCCATCGACTGATCCGACCGAACGGGAGGTCAGGCCATGTCTCTCAACAAGTGCATGATCATCGGCAACCTTGGCCGGGATCCGGAGATGCGCTACACCCCCAGCGGGCAGGCGGTCACCCAGTTCACGGTGGCCACCAATCGCAACTATCGCGACGCCCAGGGCGAATGGCAGTCCGAGACCGAATGGTTCCGGGTCGTGGTGTGGGGCCAGCAGGCCGAGCGCACCGCCGAGCGGCTTCGCAAGGGCCACAAGGTCTATGTGGAAGGGCGCATCCAGACCCGCCAGTGGGAAGACCAGACGGGCAACAAGCGCTACACGACGGAGCTGGTCGCCAACCAGGTGAGTTCGCTCGAACGACGGGAACGGGATGAGGATGCCCAGTTCGGCGGCGACGATCGCTCGTCCGGATCCACCGGCTCGTCCGGGTCGACCGGGGCCGCATCGAGCGGTGCCGGGTCATCCGGCGGGGGCCCCGGCGGCGGGTCCCGGTCCGGCACGAGCGCACCGTCGGGCTCTGCGCCCTCCGGCGGCGAGGACGACTTCGACGACCTTCCCTTCTGATCACGAGATCCAACCGTCCACCTGACGATCCGCACGGATCATCCGAGGCACGAGGTACCACACGAGATGCCAGCACCAGCCCGCACCCGCAAGCGCGACGATTTCTACCGTGACCGACGCCGTCGCAAGGTCTGCGGGTTCTGCGCCGACAAGACGGTGCAGATCGACTACAAGGAGGTCAACCGGCTCCGTCGGTTCCTGTCCGAACGGGCCAAGATCGAGCCTCGACGCAAGACCGGCACGTGCGCCCAGCACCAGCGTGAGCTGTCGGTGGCCCTCAAGCGCGCGCGCCACGTCGCGCTGCTGCCATACGCACCGCAGCACCTGCGTCCCTGACCGGGGCTTGCCGCGGCCCTGACCATGGGCCCTTCGCACCTGACAATCAGGCCTGGGGCGGACCGCCGTCCGGTGGCAGGCGCCGTATACTCGCGGGCATGTTGACCCAGAGGCCCGCTGAGGCTGCTCCCGACGTCCCGGCACCCACACCCATCGCCCGCACGGGTGTCCGCCCGGAGTCGGCCGACGTGGTGTGCTGGTTCGAGGGGGCCTGGGTGCCCCTGGCGGATGCGAAGGTGGGCATCATGACCCACTCGTTCCTGTACGGCACGGCTGTGTTTGAGGGCATCCGCGCCTACTGGAACGCGGAGCAGGGTCAGTTGTACCTGCTCAAGCTACGGGAGCACTTCGAACGCATCATCGACTCCGGCAAGATCATGATGATGGATCCGGGGCTCTCGGTCCGGGAGCTCATGGACCTTGCGGTCGAGCTGATGCGGCGCAACGGCTTCAAGGAGGATGCCTACGTCCGGCCGACATTGTACAAGTCGTCCGAGGCCATCGGCGTGCGGCTCCACAACGTGGACTGCAAGATCAACATTCTGGCCATCCCCTTCGGCGACTACATCGATACCGCGGCAGGCATCAGGTGCGGCACGGTCTCCTGGCGGCGTACGAGCGACCTGGCCATTCCGTCACGAGCCAAGATCGTCGGCTCCTACGTGAACCCGGCCTTCTCCAAGACCGAAGCGATGCTCAATGGCTATGACGAGGCCATCGTGCTGACTCACGATGGCAAGGTCTCCGAGGGCAGCGCCGAGAACCTGTTCATGGTGCGTCGCGGTCAGATCATCACGCCCGGTGTCGACAACGACATCCTGGAGGGCATCACCCGGGCGGGCATCATCGCACTCGCCAAGCAGGAGCTGGGCATCGAGGTCATCACGCGGTCGGTGGACCGCACCGAGCTGTACCTGGCGGACGAGGTGTTCCTGTGCGGCACCGGCGCCCAGATCTCGCCGGTCACGTCCATCGACCACCGGGCGATCGGTGATGGGACGGTGGGACCCATCTCCGCGGCCATCAGCGGCGGCTACTTCGACGCCGTGCGTGGCCGGAACGCTGCTTACTCGGACTGGCTGACACCGGTCTACTGACGGTCTCGTCAGCGGTCGCTGGTCGCCGGTCAGCTCGGTCGCGACGTCCGGGGAGCGGCTCCCCACCGTGGGCCGCCATCACGGGTCGGCCCCCGTCGTGGCGCGATCCTGCCATCCACGCATCCCCTGACTGCGTGACCGTGGGTCGCCGCTCGATTACCACAGATCTTGTCACGCACGCATCCCCGGGATTCGTGGCGCATGGCGCGGGCTGTCGGCGACTACCTTCGTGGGGAAGCGTGCCCATCGCATGCGCGCGGCGTCCCCGATGCGTGATCGATCTCGCCATTCAGGCGCCTCGGTGCAAGTCTGGCAAGGATCCTGCCCCTGGCCCGCGACACGGAACCCATGGATGCATATCTGGCGGGATCGGCTTGTAACGAATCAAATCCGGCTGGTCACCGGCAGGCATCACAGGATGACCGGCAGGTCGTCCACATCTCCAGGCCGGCCTACCAGACTGGCTGCGACCCGCTACGAGCCGACGGGCGGCTGCTATGAGCCGACGGGCGGCTGCTATGAGCCGACGGGCGCCCGCTTGTTGGGCGTGTCCGAACCCACGATGACGACGATGTTCGCCTTCTGGTTCGGGTCATCCTCCGTGACGGCCTTGACGCCGAGTTCGTCTTCGAGGACCTGGACGCTCGTGGGCATGTCCTCGGCCGCGCCGTTGTAGACCGTGATGACCGTCTGGGCGTAGTCGTCCCGGTCCGCCTTGCCGGCGTTGACCGGCGGTACGGAACTGTCGAAGCCGAGGTAGTCGAGGTAGTCGGAGATGTTGGTCGTCCGCTGGTTGCTCGATGTGGTGCCGTTGAGCACCTGCACGACGGCCGCCTCGTCATTGAGCGCCTGCTCCTGCTCGATGGTCTTGGGGTCGGTCGAGAAGACGTTCTTGACCGCCTTGCGGATGGCCGCAACGTTGGCGATCAGCCCGTAGGGCGAGTTGCCAGCCGGCTTGCACAGCGCGTTTGAGGGGATCTGGCTGCACTGGGTGCTGAACTTGGGTGGCGTCAGTTGGAGCGAGATCCGCTTGTCGATGTCGATCGACTGGGCCAGCTGCGCCAGTTGGGGGAGCTTGTTCGAGGGGACATCGGTCCGGATGTCCTTCTTGATGATGTCCTGGATCTGGCCGATGTCGCCGAGCAGATTGGGGATGTCGATCTGGTTGCGCAGCGCGGTGATCATGCGCATCTGGCGTGACGATCGGTCGAAGTCGCTGCTGGAGTGGCGCGACCGGGAATAGGCGAGTGCTTGGGCACCATCCATGTAGTGGATGCCGGGCGGGATGTAGAGCTTGATGGCGCCCCGGCCGTCGTTGCTCGCGTAGCGCGAGTCATAGACCGGCAACTGGACATCGACGATGGCACCCCCGAGGGTATCGATGACGTCCCGGAAGCTATCCATATCGACCTGGAGGTAGTAGTTGATGTCCAGGCCCAAGGTCGCCCCGATCATCTCCTTGAGCGCGCCGTAGCCCCGCTTGCGATCGCTATCACCGGGGAACAGGTTCGGCTGTGCCCGCGCGTAATAGAAGATCTGGTTGACGCGCGCCGGGAAGACGCCGCCGTAGTACCGGGACGCCGCACCGAGGCTGCTGGGGACCGTGAACCCGATGGTATCGCGGGGGATCCCGATGAAGGCGACCTGCTTGGTGTCCGGGTCGATGCTGACGACGATGAGCGTGTCGGTCAACGCGCCGTTGGTGCCCACCAGGAGCACGTTGAGTCGACCGCCGGTCCACTCCGGCAGCGGTGTCGGCGTCGGTCCCTGGCTCATGTCCGATGTCCCACCGGGACCGTTGGTCCCCTCGGCCACGGGCACCACCAGGCTCGGCGGCGGCTCGAACGACTCGTCCGGGCCGGGAGTCGCATCGACCTGTCCGTCCGTGCAGTCGGTGTCGGTCGCACAGCGGACTGCGTCGTACTGGTGGTACGCAGGGGCAGCGATGGTCGCGTGGCTGCCGAGCAGCACGCCGATGATGGCCAAGAGGCCGACGCCCGACCCGAGGCGTCGCAGGGGCGCGTCCTGCACGCTGGCGGGCGCCCGCGAGATCCAGAACGCGTCAAGGACCGAGATGAGCCGCCAGATGAGGTCGATGGCGATGCCACCCAGGAGGTACTGGAGCCAGGTCGTGTCGAGCCCGAGCTGGAGGCCGAAGTCCTTGAGGCCCATCGAGAATGCCTGGCCGGCGATGAGCGCGACGGCCACGAGCCACGGCACCATGAAGAATGCGCCGCGGCGCCAACGACCCGCGTAGATCTGGCCGAGGCCCGGCAGCAGGAACGAGAAGAACGCGGCCGCGAACGCGCTGTGACGCACCCGTGGTGCCTCGTTGGGGGTCTGCATCGCGGCGTATCGTATCGGCTCCTCGGACAAGCCGCCGTCGGCGTCCTGTGGCTCGCCGCCGCTCGTCTATCCTTGTCGCTCCATGACGCTCATGCAGCCGCGGTCCGGGGATGGGTCGCGCTTTCGTTCGCTTGCCGCGCAGCCCGACTTCCCGGCCCAGGAGCACCGCATCCTGGACCTGTGGCGGGAGCGCCGGACGTTCCTGCGGCTCCGGGCGCAGAACGCGGGCAACGAGACGTGGTCGTTCCTTGACGGGCCCATCACGGCCAACAACCCCATGGCCGTGCATCACGCGTGGGGACGCACCTACAAGGACCTCTACCAGCGCTTCCACGCGATGCTGGGCCAGGACCAGCGCTGGCAGAACGGCTTCGACTGCCAGGGCCTGTGGGTGGAGGTGAACGTCGAGCGGGAGCTGGGCTACGCCAGCAAGCGCGATATCGAGCGCAACGGCATCGATGCGTTCGTGAGCCTGTGCAAGCAGCGGGTGCTGACCTACGCGGCGATGCAGACGGAGCAGTCCATCCGCCTGGGCATGTGGATGGACTGGAACGACCCGGGCGAACTGCGTCGGCTGCGGGACCTGCTTGCCGCCGACCCGATGCAGGTCACGACCATCGAGGGCCCCCACGGTCCGGTCACCGACACCGTCGAGATGTTGGTCGGCCGACTGGGCATGCCGGATGTGGGCGGCTCGTACTTCACCTTCAGCAACGAGAACAACGACCTCATCTGGGGTTTCCTCGCCGAGTGCCACAAGCGCGGCTGGCTGTACAAGGGGCACGACACGATGCCCTGGTGCGCCCGGTGCGGCACGGGCATCAGCCAGATGGAGATGAACGAGGGCTACCAGGATCGCGAGGATCCCGGCCTGACGGTCCGCTTGCCGTTGGTGGAACGGCCGGGCGAGCACCTCCTGGTGTGGACGACCACCCCCTGGACCATGAGCGCCAACGTCGCGGCCGCGGTCGGTCCAGAGCTGGCCTATGTCCAGGTCCGCCAGGGTGACGACCGGTACTGGCTCGCGAAGGGCACCCTGGGCACGGCCCTCCGGGGATCGTTCGAGGTGCTCGAGGAGCGACCCGGCGCCGATCTCGTGGGCTGGCACTATCGGGGGCCATTCGACGAGCTGGACGCGGTCCGGTCGGCGTTCGACGGCGACGGCGAGCGGCCGGCGTACGAGCATCGAGTGGTCGCGTGGGAGGACGTGGGCGAAGCCGAGGGGACCGGCATCGTGCACATCGCACCCGGCTGTGGGGCCGAGGATCATCAGCTGGGCAAGGCGCTCGAGTTGCCGGTCATCGGGCCACTCGACGAGAGCGGGCGCTACATCGAGGGGTTCGGCTGGCTCACAGGTCTCGATGCCCATGCCGTCGCGCCGCGGGTCGTCGAGGACCTCGAGTCGAAGGGCATGTTCTATCGCCTCGAGCCCTATTCCCACCGCTACCCGCACTGCTGGCGCTGCAACACGCCGCTGCTGTATCGGGTGGTGGACGAGTGGTACATCTCGATGGGCCCCGCGTACGACATCCCGCGCGGTGACCTGACCCGGGAGCAGGTCGACCGGAGCCTGCGTTACCAGATCATGGAGGTGGTCGACGAGATCCGCTGGATCCCGGGCTTCGGCCACGAGCGGGAGCTGGACTGGCTGCGCACGAGGGGCGACTGGATGATCTCCAAGAAGCGCTACTGGGGCCTGGCGCTGCCCATCTGGGAGTGCACCGAGTGCGGCGGCTTCGATGTCATCGGCGGTCGCGCCGAGCTCGGCGAGCGCGCTGTCGAGGGCTGGGAGACGTTCGAGGGCCATACCCCGCACCGACCGTACGTGGATGCGGTGACCATCGCCTGCTCCGCCTGCGGCGGTGCCGCCGAGCGGATCCGTGATGTGGGCAATCCCTGGCTGGACGCCGGCATCGTGCCCTTCTCCACGCTCCACTTTCGGGAGGATCCCGGGTACTGGGAGCGGTGGTTCCCGGCGGATTTCATCACGGAGTCCTTCCCCGGCCAGTTCCGCAACTGGTTCTACTCGATGCTCGCGATGAGCACCGTGCTGCGACGGACCGCGCCGTTCCGGACGATCCTGGGCTATGCGACGGTGTTCGGTGCCGACGGCCGGCCGATGCACAAGAGCTGGGGCAATGCCATCGAGTTCGACGAGGCCGCCGAGCGCATGGGCGTCGACGTGATGCGCTGGATGTATGCCCGCCAACGCGCCGAGGAGAACATCCTGTTCGGCTATGAGGCGGCGAACGAGGCGCGTCGCGAGCTGCTGGTCCTGTGGAATGTCGTCTCGTTCCTGGTCACGTACGCCCGACTCGCGGACTGGTCCCCGGACGTGGCGGCCGTCGGTCGCGCGGCGGCCGTCGGTCGCGCGGCGGCCCTGCCCGGAGGTGCCACGCCGCTCGATCGCTGGATCCTGTCCCGTGCCGCTGGGCTCGCCTCGGACTGCCGGGCCAGCCTGCTCGATGTCGACGCGCGCGCCGCGACCACTGCCGTCAGCGCCTTCGTCGAGGACCTGTCCCAGTGGTACCTGCGTCGGTCGCGCCGCCGCTTGTCCCGCAATGACGACGCCGCCGACCGGGCCGCCGCGTTCGAGGCGATGCATCTCGCGCTCGTGTCCCTGATGCGCATCTGCGCACCCATCCTGCCGTTCCTGACCGAGGAGTTGTACCAGGTGCTGGTCACGGAGCCCGCAGTGGCTGCGGATGTGGACGTCGCTGACTCCGTGCATCTGACCGCGTGGCCGGACACCGAGCTGGCGGCGCTGCGGGAGCCCTCGCTGGAGGCCGCGATGTCGGACCTGCGCCGGGCGGTCGACCTCGGCCGCACCCTGCGAGCGTCCGCGGGCATCAAGGTCCGCCAGCCGCTGGCCCAGGTCTGGCTGGCGCTGCCGGGTGGCCACCTGGGTGGCGACATCGGGTCCGCGGACGAGGCATCACTGCTGGCACTGCTCGCCGATGATCTCAACGTCCGGACCGTCACCCTCATCGACGACAGCTCCGACCTAGTCGAGCGGCGGGTCAAGGTGCTGTTGCCCGTCCTTGGTCAGCGCGGCAAGGGAGGCATCATCCCGGCCGTCATGGCGGCCGCTCGTGCGGACCTGGTGGAGTTCCTGGGTGACGGCGTGGTGCGCCTCGCGGGCCACGACCTGCTGCCCGACGAGGTCGAGATCCAGGCGATGCCTCGGCCCGGCACGGCGGTGGCCGCGGACGACGGCATCGTGATGGTCATCGACACGCAGCTCACCGATGACCTGCGTGCGGAGGGCGACGCGCGTGAGCTGACGCGGGCGCTCCAGGACCTCCGTCGGCAGGCGGGGCTGGCGCTCGACGCGCGGATCGACGTCTGGCTCGAAGCGGAGGCAGCGATCCTAGGGTCGCTCCGACCGCATCTCGACGCCGTGGCCGCGGATGTCCTCGCTGATGCGGTCCATGTTGGCGGCGCGCCTGGTCTCGGCCGCGCGCCTGGTGGTGGTGGCGTGCCCGATGAGATGCCCTCGGCCGAAGTGACGCTCGATGCCGGGGTCGCATGCATCTCGTTGCGCGAGTCCGTGCGCAAGGTCCCTGGAGCCGGCACGACCCGATGACCGGGCATCCGGAGCCCACGTCGCGATGGCTGCGACCGTGGCTGGTGTTCGGGGCGATCGCGATGGTGGTCGTGGTCCTGGACCAGACGTCCAAGGCATGGGTCGAGTCCAGCTTTGGCCTGGTGGCCCAGGGTGCGGCCCCCGGCTCCTCCGGTGCGCCGACGCCTGTCATCGGTGACCTCGTGCGTATCGCCCGGTCCCACAACGACGGTGGCATCTTTGGGCTGCTCGGCTCGTCCGCGCCGTACCTTGGGGTAGCGAGCCTGGTGGTCATCGCGGTCATCATCTGGATCGAGGCGAAACAGGGGATCCATAGCCTGCTGCTCACCGTGGCCCTGGCGCTGCTGCTGGGGGGAGCGGTCGGGAACCTGCTGGACCGGTTGTGGCATGGTCATGTCGTGGACTGGGTCGACACGGGCATCGGCAATGCGCGCTTCTACACCTTCAACGTGGCGGATGCGGCCATCAGCGTCGCGGTCCTGGTGCTGCTGCTCATCGGTCTGATCGGCCCCCGTCTGTCGCGTGAGCATGCGGCGCAGTTGGGAGTCCGGCCCAGCGGGGACGGCCA
>JBBSOS010000079.1:0-9115 GCA_038259505.1 Candidatus Limnocylindrales bacterium
ACCCTCGAGCGGGGTCCTCCGCGCTGATGCGCAACTCGATGGCGTGTCGATCCGGATCGGTCATCGCCGCTGACGCTGCCAGGACGCGTTCGGACAGCGGCCGTCCTGCGGCGATCCAGAGCTGCTCATGGACCAGATCGATGCCACTCACCAGCTCGGTCACGCCATGTTCCACCTGGAGGCGGGCGTTCACCTCCAGGAAGTACGCGGCGCCGGAGGACGTCACGAGGAACTCCGCCGTCGCTGCGTTTCGAAGGCCCACCGAGCGCGCGACCCGGACGGCCAGCTCGTGGATCCGGCGTCGATCAGCCGACGACAGGCCGGGCGCCGGGGCTTCCTCGACCAGCTTCTGATGACGCCGCTGGACGGAACAGTCGCGCTCGCCCAGCGCCACGATGGTGCCGTGTGTGTCCCCCAACAACTGCACCTCGACGTGCCGACCACCTTCGACATAGTGCTCGAGATAGACACTCGCCGAGCCGAACGCCTGCTGTGCCTCCGCACCCGCTGCCCGGACGGCGTCCGCCAGGTCCGAGGGTTCGTCGACCCGACGCATGCCACGGCCGCCACCCCCCGCGGCAGCCTTGACGAGGACTGGATAGCCGATCTCGGCCGCGATGGCGCTGATCCGCTGTTCATCGTCGGCTCCCCCGACCGCGATCGGCTCGAAGGTGCCTGGGACGATGGGCACATCATTCGCCCGGGCGGACTGCCGTGCCGCGATCTTGTCGCCCAGCCCGGCCAGGGTCTCGGGTGTGGGACCGACGAAGGCGACGCCGCGCGACTCCACCGCTGCAGCGAACGCGGCCTGCTCCGACAGGAATCCGTAGCCGGGATGGATGGCATCGGCTCCGGCATCGACCGCGGCAGCGATGATGGCCTCCGCGACCAGGTAACTCTGGGTGGCGGGTGCAGGTCCCAGCCGGTACGCCCGATGGGCCGCCCGAACATGGAGCGCGTCCACATCGGCATCGCTGTAGACGGCGACGGTCTCGATGCCCAGTTCGTCGCACGCCCGGATGATGCGCAGCGCGATCTCGCCGCGATTGGCGATGAGCAGTCGTCGAAATGGCGGCTGCCCAGGACCAGCGCTCACGATCATGCCTCCCCGTGGGACGTGCAGCACGACTGTCTTTGCGCAAAGACACCCGACGCTACTGAACCTGGGTGCCGGGCCTGGGTCTGCATCACAGGGGGATGTTGCCGTGTTTGCGAGATGGGTTCCGGTCGCGTTTGCCTTCCAGCATCCGGAAGGCCCCGATGACTCGCGGGCGGCTGTCGGACGGGATGATCACGTCGTCGACGTATCCCCTGCCGGCTGCCACGTACGGATTGGCGAACGTGTCCTCGTACCCCCTGGTGAGTTCGGCCAGCTTCGCGGCCTGATCGTCGGCCTCGGCGATCTCGTCTCGAAAGATGATCTTGACGGCACCTTCCGCGCCCATGACGGCGATACGCGCGGTGGGCCACGCGAGATTGACATCGCCCCGGACATGTTTCGAGCTCATGACGTCGTAGGCCCCGCCATACGCCTTGCGGGTGATGATCGTGACCTTGGGCACGGTGGCCTCGCAATACGCGTAGAGGAGCTTTGCGCCGTGGCGGATGATGCCCGCGTGCTCCTGGGCCACGCCCGGCAGGAATCCCGGGACATCCTCGAGGGTCAGGAGCGGCACATTGAACGCGTCGCACATACGCACGAAGCGCGCGGCCTTGTCCGACGCATCGATGTCGAGCGCGCCAGCGAGCACGGCAGGCTGCTGGGCCACGACCCCGATGCTGTGGCCGGCGGTGCGTGCGAACCCGGTGATGATGTTCGCCGCCCACGCCGGCTGCAGTTCCAGGAACGAGCCACGGTCAATGATGCCGTCGATGACGCCGTGCATGTCATACGGCTGACTCGGGTCGGCCGGGACGATGGCGTCGAGTGCCGCATCTCGTCGGTCGATCGGGTCGGTCGACGCGCTGACTGGCGGCAGTGACAGGTTGTTCTGCGGCAGATAGGACAGGATGCGCCGCGCGGTGTCCAGGGCCGTCGCCTCGTCGGGCGCCGCCAGGTGGGCGACACCACTCACCTGGGTGTGGATGCTGGCGCCGCCGAGGTGCTCCCGGTCGACGTCCTCATGCGTCACTGCGCGAACCACCTCGGGCCCCGTCACGAACATGTAGCTCGTGCCCTCCACCATGACGGTGACGTCCGTGATGGCCGGTGAGTACACGGCGCCGCCCGCGCACGGGCCCATGATGAGAGAGATCTGCGGGACCACACCGGACGCGAGGGTGTTGCGCAGGAAGATGTCCGCGTAGCCACCCAGCGACACGACGCCCTCCTGGATCCGCGCTCCGCCGGAATCGTTGAGACCGATGATGGGGGCGCCGACACTGGTGGCAAGGTCCATGATCTTGCAGATCTTGGCGGCGTGGGTCTCGGACAGGCTGCCGCCGAACACCGTGAAATCCTGGCTGAACACGAACACCAGGCGGCCGTCGACCGTGCCGTGACCCGTGACCACCCCGTCACCCAGGATCCGTTCCTCCTCCAGGCCGAAGTCGTAGGATCGATGGACGACGAACGCGTCGAACTCCACGAAGGAGCCCGGGTCGAGGAGCAGGTCCAGCCGCTCCCGGGCCGTCAGCTTGCCGCGGGCGTGCTGCTGGTCGATCCGCTGCTGGCCCCCGCCGAGCCTCGATCTGGTCCGCATCTCGCGCAATCGCTCCACGGGCCCCTGGTCGTTGGCCACGTTCGCTCTCCCTGATATCACCCTCGCCGACGGCAGAATCCTACCTTCGCGGCCCGGTTGCCGCGGTGCACTATCCACAGAAACGGTGGATGAACCGCCAGAAGTGTGGAAAACTCTTACCGTCGCGCGGGACGGCGTTCGCTAGAATCAGCCCGCCCGATGGGTCCCATCCACCCCGCGAAGGAGGCCGAGTGGCCCGAATCATCGCTATCGCGAACCAGAAAGGCGGCGTCGGCAAGACGACCACCGCCATCAATCTCGGCGGCTCGCTGGCCGAGCAGGGGTACAGCATCCTGTGCGTCGACATGGACCCCCAGGCCAACCTGACCGTCGGGCTGGGCCTCAATCCGCGCACCATCCATCGCTCGATGGCGGACGCCCTCGTAGATCCGGACGTCACCATCCAGGACATCGTGGTCCCGACCCAGACCGCAGGTATCGATGTCGCGCCGTCGGACATCGACCTGTCAGCGACCGAGAACCAACTCTTCAACGCCATCGGCCGCGAGAACGTCCTGCGGGAGGCGCTCGCGGCGTGGGCTGACGGTCAGTACGAGTTCATCATCATCGACTGCCCACCGACCCTCGGTCTCCTGACCATCAACTCCCTGGTGGCGGCGGACTCGGTGATCATCCCCGTCCAGACCCAGTACTACGCCCTGAAGGGCTTCACGGCCCTCAACAACGTCATCGGGCAGATCCGCAACAAGGGACTCAACCCGCGGCTCCGGATCCTGGGCTTGCTGCCGACCTTCTACGACGCTCGCACCCTGCTCGGGCGCGACATGCTCGCCGAGCTGCGCGAACTTGGCGACCACCATGTCTTCGATACCATGGTGAAGCAGACCGTCCGACTTGGCGAGGCACCCCTCGTCGGTCGACCAGTGACCACATACGCCACCAACTCTGAGGCTGCCCGGGCGTACCGCGGTCTCGCCCGCGAGGTGATCGAACTTGGCTAGACCGGATTTCCGCGGCCAGGCCGCCCAGCGCCTATCGGAGGAGCGGGAGGAGTTGTCCCCCGCGATCATCAGCCTCCTCGGCAACGACTCGGGCAAGCAGTCCAACGGCATCCGGGATGTGCCGGTCGACCGCATCGACCCCAATCCAAATCAGCCACGACTGACATTCGATGAGGACACGCTCCTGGAACTCGCCGCCTCCATCACGGAGCATGGCGTCCTGCAACCCATCCTCATCCGGCCGGGCGTGGAAGGTCGATACCAACTCATCGCCGGCGAGCGTCGATGGCGCGCGGCAAAGATCGCCGGGCTGCGTCAGATCCGGGCCATCATCGATGAGATCGACGACGATACGGCACTCGAGATCGGAATCATCGAGAACCTCCAGCGCGAGGACCTGTCACCCCTCGACGAGGCGCTGATGTATGAGCGCATGACGACCGAGCATGGGTACAGCCTGCGCAAGTTGGCCCAGAAGCTGGGCAAGGACAAGGGGTACATCGAGAACCGGCTCCGTCTCGCGGACGCGCCGACGGAGATCAAGCAGCTCGTGTCTTTGCGCAAAGACACCTTGTCCCATGCCTACGAGCTGCTCAAGGTGGACGATCCCCGGAAGCGACGCAAGCTGGCCGAGCAGGTCGCGCGAGGCGAGCTCAGCCTGGTCAAGCTGCGCGAACGCATCGACGGAAAACCTGCCAGGGAACATGTCGAGGTCGAGGTCGTCGAACTCGCCGACACCGATGATGGTGTGGAGGTCATTGCCGAGGCGGTCGCCCCGTTGGCGCCCAGGTCGAGCGAGGATGACCTGCAGGTCGCCAAGGAGCGTCTGGCGGAGGCCTTGGACGAGTTGTCAGTGGCGCTCCGTGGCCAGGACGCCCTGCGAGGCGCCAGCGCCAGCGACCGCCAGAATTTTGCCAAGTACCTGACCATCGCCAAGCTGAAGCTCGAGAACGCCATTGCCGTAGTCAAGGCTGGAGAGCCCCGGCAGAACTAGCCGCAGGCGAACCCCGGCAGAAAGAGCTGCGGTGCAGCGGCATCGGGCGGTCGCGACGCCGTGCCAGCCCGCCGTGTCGCTCGACATCCCGGCGTGTCGCTCAACCAGCCGCGAGCAGGCTCACCGCCAGCAAGCCGCTGGCAAGCGCTTCCGTCGTCCAGCCCCATGAGCGCGATCTGCGGGCTGGTCGCGCTGCCAGTGCCACGCCCGCGACAGCCAGGATCGTGGCGGTGATCATCGTGGCGGTGACCAGCCACGCCCACTCCCCCGTTGGCGCTGCCATCGTCGGCAGCGCCCCAGCCGTGATCCTCAACCACGCGAGCGAGTACACCGCCAGCAGCAGGACCGCCAGCATCCGGACCGCACGATCCTGGCCCATTCGCCCGGCGAGTCCTCCGGCCGGGTCACCCACGTCACGGTCGACATCCACCATGGAGTTCGACAGGTGCAGAGCCGGGCCCAGCGCCGCCGCCAGCGGCACGACGATCGGCCACGACGCCGGCAGCGATCCCGATCCGCCCACCCAGGCGTACGCGAGGAGCAACGGCAACGCGGCCGCATATGCCATCCAGGCAAGGCCACGAGTGCGCAGCACGAGGTCGTAGGCGATGCCGCAGGCATACCCGGCCGCGCCGACGATGAGCACTGCCCAGCCCAGGCTGGCAGAGAGCGCCAAACTGACGATGCCCGCCGACAACGCCATGAGGCGCGCCGCGCCGACCCCGATCTGGCCAGCCGGGAGTGGCTTCCGGGCTGCCTCGCGGCGGTCACGATCGAGGTCCGCAAGGTCATTGGTGATCCCGATGGAGGCCTGGAAGCACAGCATCGCCGCGGCCAGGGTGACTACCTCGTTCGCACTGCCCCCTGCGATCGACGCCAGCGCGGCGGTCACGAGTGCAACAAGGACCGACGGGAACGGGTGCACGATGCCCAGTGCGCCCGCGGGGTGACCCCGTGCACCCGCGCGGTGACCGCGTGCGCCGGCCGAGTCACCCTGTGGCTGCGGCTGGGTACCCGTCGCGAGCGCCCTCGGTCGGCGAGCGATGCCCGCGGACGTGGGCGCGTCTAGATGTAGACGAGTTCGTCGAAGGACGCGACCAGATACGCGATGAGCCGTTTCCGGGCGTCGGACACCTCCCGGCGCAGACCCGGCACGAGATAACGCAGGGATACCGCGGGCACCATCAACGTGCCGTCGGTCGTGCGGCCCGAAGTCGCTGGAGCGCCACCACCCGAACTGAATACCCGCAGGATGCCGGTCTCGTCCAGCCGGCACGCGTGGCCGAACTCGGTGAGGACGCTCTGCACGCCGATCCTGATGGACATGTCCCGCATCAACTCCGTCACCCAGGAGTCGATCTGGTCATCTGGCTGTTCGTCCAGGCGCCGCTGGTACTCGGTCGGGTCTGCTGACAGTCCAGCTGATGCGGTCACGGTCTCCTCCGGGTCGGGGACGGGCGTGATGCGCCCTGCTGGCGGGATGATAGCGAGCCAGCGTCGGCGTCGCGATCATCCGGATCATCGTGGTGCGCCTCGATATCGAACATCTGTTCGATATGGCCGGCTGCAAGCGTGGGGCCACCCGCGGCAGGCGTCGTGGGACTGGTGGAGGCGGGCGTATCATGCTGGGCCGCGAGGACCCATCATCGCAGACCACGCTCGCCGCACACCATGCAGGGAGTCCATGACGCGTCCTGGTCGGTACCGTGCTCTCGTGGCCGCGGTGACGGTCGTCGCGCTGTCACTCGCCGGAGCCGCGGCGCTCGCCCAGGGCGCATCCCTCGCCCCGGACGCATCCCTCGCCCCGGACGCATCCCTCGCCCCGGACGGCGCCAGCCCACCGACGGCCACGAGCTGCCTCCTGGACACCGAGCCGGATGACACGCCCGAGACCGCCGCTGACCTCACGGCACCCGGCTGCATCGCGGGGTCCCTCCCGGACGGCGACCAGGACCTGTTCATCTGGGCGGTCGGCGACGTCGACGCCCAACAGGCCTGGGACATCACGATGGCCGGCATCGACAACACCGTCACAGGCGCGAAGTTCCTGCCCATCATGTCTGCCCCATCGGAGATGCCCGCGGTGGTCGGCACCCAGATCCTCGAGGTGGCGCAGGCTCCGACCGACACGGACCCGCAGGTCGCCCGCGGCCTCCGCTTCCCTGCCGGACGGTACCTGATCGGGATCTCCAGGTCCGCAACGGCGGATGGTGGCGAGCCGCTCGACGATGCGTACCAACTGACGATCGAACGGGGATCTCCCCTGCCGCCCAACGGCGATCTGGAGCCCAACGACGACGTCGGATCGGCGAGCCCGGTGTCGAGTGCGTTCGACATCAGCGGCGACCTGCGGGACAGCGCGGACACGTACCGCTGGACCACGCCCGCGCTGGGACCCGGCGACGCGTGGCGGCTCGACCTGGACAGTCCCCTGACGGTCGGCGCCCAGCTCTACCTCGAGGATCCCGACGGCACGACCCTGATGACCGCCAGTCCCGATGCCCTGGGCCATGCGGAGCTCGCCGACCTGTCGCTGCCAGCGGGAGAGCACTTCCTCGTGGTCTATGGGTCGGCGTCCATCACGGCGCCCTACGTGCTGTCTGCCACGCACGCACCACTGTCCGGGGCGGACCCGGAACCGAACTCGGTCCTGGCCGCTGCATCCCCCCTCGATCCGAGCCGGCCGATCGCGCGCGGGCGACTTGCTGCCGAGGACACGTCCGACTGGTACACCCTCGACATCGACGATGCGCTCGCGGCCCGGTTGCTGGACATCCGGCTGATCTGGCGCACGGGACCCGCCCGCCAGCTGTGCCTTGTCAAGGCAGACGGGACCCCCCTCCAGTGCCGGACCGGCGACGCGGGCGTGGCCCTGTCCGGGTTGCGGCTGCCCGTCGGCAGGGTTGGCCTCCAGGTGAGCGGCGACCCCGATGACCTGTCGCCATACGTGCTCCGGGTCGACCAGACCACGGTCCCCAGCACGGACTTCGAAGCCGAGCCCAACGACGATCCATCCCTGGCAACGCCGATGACCGGCATGACGATGCGGGGGCTGCTCGGGGACAACGACCGGGACACATTCGCGGTGACCACGACGGGCCAGGCGCAGCTCTGGCAGATCGACGTCACGGGTCACGGCATCAGCGGCCTCGTCTGGATGCGGCCCGATGGGACCCAGTTGGGTGTCGGGGACGTCGTCCCCGACCACACCAGCGCCCAGATCACTGACGCATACCTCATCCCGGGGGAGCACTGGATCCGGGTCGACGGGTCCGATGGCGACTACACGGTCGCGTTGACGCCCCTCGGACCACCCGACCCGAACAGTGAGCGGGAACCGAACAATGATTCGCTCGACGCCGAACCCTACGTCATCGGCAGTGTCCGGACCGGTCGCCTGCCCGCCATGGCTGACGCGGATGTGTTCCGGTTCACCATCGCGACGCCGGACCATGTGCGGCTGACGGTGTCGCCGCCAGCGAGTGGCAGCGTGAACCTGCAGCTCGTGAGTGGCTCCTTCCGGGCGACCACGATCAGGGATATCCACGACGCGCCGATGTCCTACGACGCGCTCCTGCAGCCGGGCGACTACGAGCTCTGGCTGACCACCAGCGAGCCCAGCACCGACCGGTACTCGATGACCGTTGGCCGCGAGGACCCTTCCACCCTGCCCGTCGACCTGGAACCGAACGACGACATCACCGACGCCGCGCCGATGCCCCCGTCACTGCATATCGAGGGCGACGGGCCGCCGAGCGGCGATACTGACTGGTACGACCTGGGCCCACTGACCGTGGGCGGTGATCTGGCCTTCCACACGAGTGGGTCGGTCGACCGCCTCATCCTGTCCGACCACGTGACCGACTACGAGGGCGTCATCGCGGACGACGGCTCGGACACCATCACCGGTCTTCCCGCGGCCACACCGCTGTGGCTCCGCGTCGACACCCGGGACCGCTATACGGTCGACATCCTGCCCGGCGATACGGGTTTGCCGGCACCTATCGCGGAGCCGCCTCCACCCGATGTCACGCTGGCGCTGTCCACGGATCGACCCGCGGTCGCGGCGTTCTGGGCGAGCGGCCAGGTCGCCACCGGGGACCTCGCCGTGGCCAGCACGGGTGCGACCGACCAGCGACTGACGCTCGACTGGGCGACCAGCGATCCGGGTTGGTCCCTGCAGCTCGGGTCCACCCAGCTCGACGTGCCGCCGGGCGCGACGGTGCACCTGCCGGTCAGCGTGCGGGTCCTGCCAGATGCCATCGTGGATGACGCGGTGCGGCTCACGATCCGCGCCCGGGATGCCTCTGGCGGCCAGGTCACGGGCTTCGCTGAGATGGCCGCCGACCCTGACGTCGCGCCAGTGGATCCGGTCCAGGCGTGGTCCGTGCCAGACACGCTGCTCGGGGGCCTGGACG
>JBBSOS010000080.1:0-9090 GCA_038259505.1 Candidatus Limnocylindrales bacterium
CCATGCTGGCACTCGTCTCGGTGCCGGTCCAGGCACAGTACCAGAATCACACCCAGCTCAGTCGGAGCGTGCAGGAGCTCGCGAACAGCAATCGCGCCCGCACGGCACTGATCACCATCGCGACCTCGCCTGGCGGCCGAGCCATTCAGGCGCTCCGCATCGGGCCGGCCGGTCGCCCGGCACTGCTGGTCGTCGCCGGCGCGCATGGACCGCAGTTGGTCGGCTCGAGCATCGCCCTCTCCGCGGCGCGCGCCATGCTCGCCGCCGGGGCTGGTGATTCGCTGACGGTCTGGTTCATCCCGCGGCTCAATCCCGACGCCGCCGAGGGCATGTTCGCTCCGGTCGCGTGGGCTCGGACCGCCAACGACATGCCCGGCATCGATGACGATCACGACCAGAAGGTCGACGAAGACGGCTTCGACGACCTGAATGGCGATGGCGTCATCACCGAGATGTTGCTCGAGGATCGAGAGCAGCCGCAGCGCCGCGGCGGGGTACTCTCCCGAGACGTAGTGGGGGACCTGTGCGAAGTAGCCAACGGCCGGGACCCCGGCTCCCGACAGGGCGAAGTCGAGCACGGAGATCGCCGCAGCAGGGACCGTCATCGTGCCGATGGGACCTGCCTCGACCTCTGCCCGCAGCAGGCCATCTGCCGACGCGGTACCGAAGACCGTCACCGAGCGCGTGTGGGGTACTGCCGCCGGGATGGCCCCGAGGCTGATCCACTGCTCGATCTCCAGCATGCGGGCCAGTTGCGCCAGCTCGGTGCTCAGTTGCTGCCAGCGATAGTCCGGTTCGGGGCCGGTGAGGACCAGGACGTCGCGATCCTCGAGCCGCCGTCGAACGAGCTTCAGCTCCGGCCAGGTGAGCGACGTGGGCATCCCGTCGGTGATCTCCAGCGTCGGCCGGCGCGCCCGATAGTCATAGATCCGGTCGCCATCGAACGTCGCGAGGACATCGCCGTCCTCGGACAAGAGCGCGGCGGCCATCGTTGCGGCTGACCCCGAGTCGACCCAGCCGTCCATCGCGGTCACCACGACCGGCGAATCGAGCGGTCCCGAGCTGACCAGGCGGACGAGCGTCACCCCTGCAGGATACCCTGCCCAGTACCGGCCGCCGGTCTGATCGAAGGGACGACGATCCGGGTCCGCTCAGCCGCGCGCCTGTCCGGCCACCGGCACGACGAGCAGGAAGCGGCCGTCGAGTACAGGGTAGCGCACGCCCGGCCGCCAGTAGGGCAGGTAGTCCCGGGGCAGGCGATCGACGGGGATCCACGCATCGGGTGGCGTCGACGATCCCCAGATGCTGCTGATGCGGGGATACCAGCCGTCCTCGATGGCCACCTCCGTGACGCGGTACCCATCGGTGAGGGCCGGATCCGCAGTGGCTGCGAACCCGGACATGACCCACGAGTGCGCCCCCCGCCAGGCGATGATGCCCACGGGCCGGCCAGACATCCGGAGTCCCTTCGCCGCGACCTGGATGGCGTCCCGGCGCGTCCGGCGGACCGACACCTTCCAGCGACCGTATCCCAGCCTGCCCAGCCCGGTCGCCCAACCGATGGGTTCCGCGCCCTTGCCGTCGAGCCGGTCGGTGCTGTTACAGGTCCATCCGGAAGGGCCCGGTATGAGGTCGCGGATGTCGTCGTGGAGTGGGTCGGGGAGTGGGCGAGGGGAGGACCGCATCGCCTGGCCGTGGCGGCTCGCTTGGCCGTGGCGGCTCGCTTGGCGGTGCCGGCTTGACCGATGGGCCGGGCGTCGGAGATGGGTCAGGACCCGGGTCGCGGGCACCCGTGACATCATCGGCCGCCACGGCGGGTGCGCCTGCGATGAGTGGCATGTCGGTTGCGGCCCAGCCCTCGTTCGCACGCGGGGGCCGGGAGACGCCGTAGGTGACGCAGCCCCCGAGGCCGGCCAGCAGGACGAGCGCCATGATGAGCGACCCGAGTCGTCGCCGGCGCTCACCTATCCTGGACTGCCGAGCCATCGCGCCTTCAGACGTCCGATGGCGCCAGATGTTACCCGGGGCGCATCAGTTGAGGTCCCACACGCGCAGCTTGTCGGGTGTGATGCGGACCACTACCCCATCCTCGGGATACGCGGCATCGAACGTCGCGGGCGCGTCCGGGCCGGAGTACCGGATCGCGGTCCGATGCAGGACGCCCCGGAAGTCGTCGCTGCTCACGGTTGCCGTGCCGGCTACCTCGACGCCTCGGTAGGGCATGACCTGCTCCGCGATGACGAGGCTCGCCCGGGGGTCGGCCAGCAGGTGACGGACCTTGCCATCGGTGATGGCACCGCACCACAACCCGAACAGCCCATCCCGGTACTCGAACCAGACTGGCGAGAGCAGGACGGTACCGTCCCTGCGGTAGGTGGCGAGCACAGCGACGACTGGTTGGTCGAGGAAGTCCCCGATATCGGCGAGTGTCAGGCCCATGGGCATGGGCGGATGGTACCGGACGACCGGCGCCAGCAGGGCGGCGTTGCCGCGGCCGGCGCGTTGCCGAGACCGGCGGGTCACCTTCAGCGTGGCTGGCGCGTCCGCGCCGCGATCCGGGACAGGGCCGCCTCCCAGCCGGCGTCGAACGCGAGGCCCGGCTCGTCGAGGTCGATGACCACGGGCGCGTGGTCCGACGGGATCGGCGGACCCTTGCGAGCCTCGCGGTCGATCTCCGCCCAGACGACGCGCGACGCGATGGAAGGCGTGACGTACAGCAAGTCGATGCGCATGCCCTGGTTCTTGTGGAACATGCCCGCCCGGTAGTCCCACCACGAGAAGCGGCCGGGCGCGGACTGGTATGCCCGATAGGCGTCGCTCAGCCCGATCGCGCGGAGCTGCTCCAGTGCATCCCGCTCGGGACCGGAGACGTGGGTGCCACCATGGGCGGCCGGTGCCGACCAGACATCGGCGTCGCCCGGTGCCACGTTGTAGTCGCCGCCGATGACCAGACCAGGATCCGCGGCCACGGCACCGGCAGCCCATGATCGAAGGCGCTCGAACCAGCGCAGCTTGCCCAGGTAGAACGGCGAGTCCACGACGCGACCATTGGGAGCGTAGATCGAGGCGACCCGGATACCGCCACACACGGCGGACACCATGCGTGCCTCTCGCGAGGGGTCGAAGTCCTCCTCGGAGACACCGGTCGCCGCGCCCGAGCGACTGTCGCGGACGGGTCCGTCACCAAAGTTCGTCACCGGCGCATCGATGCCCATCCGACTCGCGATGGCAACCCCGTTCCAGCGGCCCTCACCGTGATGGAGGAGGTCATAGCCAGCCAGTCGGAAGGGCATCAGCGGCGCGTCCTCATCGGACAGCTTCGTCTCCTGCAGCAGCAACACATCTGGCTGGGCGCGCTGGAGCCAGCGCTCCACGGCGTCCATGCGTGCCTTGAGGGAGTTGACGTTCCAGGTCGCGATGCGCATCTGGGTCAGCCCACCGGCGGGCTGAACAGGTCGATCGACGGCAGGTCGATCGACGGCAGGTCGCCCGATGGGACTGGCGTGGGCAACGGGTTGAGGACCGCCTTGGCCAACCGGTTGGCGACCTTGTCCAGGTTCGCGAAGCCGACGTTGGCCAGCACGATGACGTCCAGGTCCTCCACCGGCAATCGGTACATCACGGACACGAAGCCACGCAGTGAACCGCCGTGGCCATAGCCTGGTCGACCCGCGATCGTCTGCGTTCGGGCGCCCAGTCCGTAGCCGGAGTCGCGATACATGTCGAGCATCTGCGACAGCTCGTCGGGGGCCAGGACCCGGCCGCCGTAGAGTGCCATCTCCCAGTCGAGCAGGTCACGCACGCTGCCCTCCATCGCGCCGGCCGCCCAGGCGACGCTCGCGGTCGAGGTCGTCGGCCGGAAGTCGGTCCCGTCGGACCACTCCCGAAAGCCCGTGCCACTCTTCCAGAACCCCTTGGCACCCACGATGCCGACGGGCTGGCCGGCCTGCTGGAACACGGTGTCGTCCATGCCCAACGGCGCCAGCAACTGGTCATGGATGAGCGCGGCCAGCGGCTGACCGGTCACCTGTTCGAGGATCCGGCCAAGGAGCACGTAGTTGGTGTTGGAGTAGTTGAATCCCGTTCCCGGCTTGTACTGCTGGGGGCCAGTCAGGTGCAGGATCTCGTCGACGGTCCAGGCGTGGTCGGGGCGGTCGAACACGAGGTCCGGGTAGTCCTTGTGCTGGAAGTAGTCGAAGATCCCGCTCCGATGGGCGAGCAGCATGCGGACCGTGATCTGGTCGGCGTGGGCGACACCCGGCAGCCAGGTGTCGATGGTCTGATCCAGGCCCAACTGGCCCGCTGCAGCCGCACGAAGCGTGAGCGCCGCAACGAACGTCTTGGTGATGCTGCCCCACGCGAAGGGCGTATCCGGCGTGACCTCCGGTCCGCCCGGCCACAGGACGCCGTCGGTGCCATACCAGACGCTCCCGTCGGGCAGCCGCACGGCCGCGGCGAGTCCCGGGGATCCGGTCGCCTTGGCCATCTTCCTGAAGGCACGGTCGAGGCGTCGACGCAGCGCCTGGTCGGGTCGGGGGTATGCGGTCGTCGACGCCTCGGCTCCGGCGGTCGCGGCCACGGTCGTGGCTGCTGCGACGGCCGTGCGTTCGGGTGCGATCGACGCGCTGGCACCCGCCGCGCTGCCACTGGACTCGGCCAGCCCTGTCGGCGACGGGCTGTCGGCGACGGCCACGTCGAGCGGGGTCGGCCGAGGCGTGCCATTCGGGCCGGGACCCAGGCCCGGCAGTGCCACGACGGCAAGGATCACGATGGTGACCACGATGACGAGCGGTCCCAGCCAGGTCCGTGTCGGTCGACCGGGTGGCCCGGGATGGTGGCCACGGCCACGACCGGTCGGCCGTCGTGTCTGCGTCCCGGGTCGTGCCTGCGACCGGTTCATCGGCTGTGCCACGCGCGGATGGTGGCATGGGCCGGTCGATGACGCTCACCAGCGCCGTCGCGGCACCTACCATCCGCTCGGTGACGACCCTGTTGCCCAAGCTCATCCTCACGCCCCTGCTGATCGGTGGCGCGAGCCTCGCGCAGCGGCGCTGGGGCGCGCAGGTCGGCGGCTGGATCGTGGCGCTGCCGCTGACCACGGGGCCCATCATCCTGTTCGTGGCCCTCGATCAGTCGCCGGAACTTGCGGCCAATATCGCCCATGGATCGCTGGCCGGGGTCATCGCCGAAGCCGCGTTCGCGCTCGCCTACGCGGCAGCGTGCGTCCGGACCGGAGTCCTGGGCTCGCTCGCGGCGGGCATCGCGGCGTTCGTGGTGCTCGGGGCACTGGTGCCGGACGTCGCGCCGCCCCTGACCTACCTCCTGGCGCTCGCCGCTCTCGGTGGCACGCTGCTGGTCCTGCCGACGCCGCGTGTCGATCCTGACCGGGTCGCGATCGCGCCCCCGTCATGGGATGTGCCGGCCCGCATCGTGGTGGCGACCGCACTGGTGCTGCTGCTGACCAGCGTCGCTCCCACCATTGGCGGTCGCGCCGCGGGGATCATCGCTGCTTTCCCGGTGTATGCGTCGGTGCTGACGACCTTCGCACAGCGGACACGCGGGTCAGCCGAGGCCATCCTGGTGCTGCGTGGTCTGCTGTTCGGCCTGCCCGGCTTCGCGACCTTCGCGCTCCTCGTCGGGGCACTGCTGGGGACCATGGGCGTGGTCGTGGCGTTCGCGATCTCCCTTGCCGCCGCGCTCGTGGTCCAAGGGTCGACGCTCGCCGTCCTCATGCACCGGGGACGCCGCCCCGACCGCGCGTGAACTGGGCTCAGGAGCGCGTCGGCGGGCTCAGGAGCGTGTCGACGGGATGGCGACGGTCTTGGTGCGCGGCGATGCGTCCGCTCGGAAGCCGAGCGCATCGTTGGTCCGCGTGGGCGTCGGGGGCGCGTCCGGGGAGGTCGGCACCGACATCGCCGGCGACGCGGCCATCGCGGGCCGACGACCCGGGCTGCGGGGCATCACTCGATCCGCCAGCTCACCCAGACGGCCGATGGTCTGCTCGTCCAGGGTGACAGCCGAGTGTGCGATGCGCCGCTCCAACTGTGACTCGCGCAGGAGCGGGATGCCGGCGACCGATCGGTGCAGCAGCGGGAGCTCGGCGCGCCGGATGCAGACGAGGGGCACGACCGTGGCACCGGTGCCATCCAGTTCGACCTCCAGGGCTCGGGCGATGGCAGCTGTCTGGGCGCGCAACCGCGTGGCCACGCTGTGGCTGTGGCGTCCCACGATGAGCTGGTCGCCGCGGATGCGCACCCGGCCAGCGTACTCACGGGTCTCCACGACGAACACGCCGCCCGGACCGATGACCAGGTGTCCGACGGTTCCCGTCAGGCCGGGTGCGACTCGCTCCTCGAGCACGAGGTAGCCCCTGCCGGGCAGTCGCGACAGGGCCTCCCCGGTGGTGCGTCGGTCTTCCGCGTGACCGACGAGCGTCGCGACCACACCCAGCGACACTGCCGCGATGAGGATGACGCCGACGAGGGGCGTGGCGGGCATGAGCAGC
Source organism: Candidatus Limnocylindrales bacterium (assembly GCA_038259505.1). Taxonomy (GTDB): domain Bacteria; phylum Chloroflexota; class Limnocylindria; order Limnocylindrales; family CSP1-4; genus JAFMJV01. The sequence continues at coordinate 6,506 of JBBSOS010000080.1, forward strand.
ACCAGGACGGCGACCGCTGCGACCGCTGCGATGAGGACGGTCCGTGTTCGACCCTCCTCACGGCGTCCTGACCACGCTGCATCCGCGGCCGTGACGTGCCTGTCCGGCGGGCGCGTCGCGGCGGTCGTGGTGGGGGTGCGGTCGATCCGAGCCGTTTCGGTCATGGGACTGAGACTCTCGACCATCACCGCGTGGAAGCAAGGGGTCCGGGGGTCCGGCCCCCGTCGGTCGAAGGTCCCGGTGTTTCGGGGCTCCGGGGTAGCGGTGTCCGGTACGCATGGGTTCGGGGTAGCCGCGACGACCAGCGATCCCCCGCCGCCGAACCGTCAGGCGGGTCGTATCCTTGTCTCGATGCGTGCTGATGTCGGACGGGGGAGGGATGCGGATCGCCTGACCGACGAGCAGTCCACGGCCGTCGCCGAGTCTCGCGCGGCGATCCACACGACGCGACGCGTCGCGGCCCCAGCCCTCGAGGAACTCCTCTACCAGCCCATCCCGGTGCTGGACAAGGGCTTCGTGCGCGTCATCGACTACATGGGCGACGACCACGCCATCGTCCAGGCCGCCCGAGTGTCCTACGGGGCGGGGACCCGGACGGTGCGGACCGACGCGGGTCTCATCGACTACCTCATGCGTCACCAGCACACCTCACCCTTCGAGATGTGCGACATCAAGCTCCACGTGAAGTTGCCGGTGTTCGTGGCACGCCAGTGGATCCGGCATCGGACCGCCAGCGTCAACGAATATTCCGGCCGGTACTCCGAGATCGCGGACAGCTTCTACGATCCCGAGCCCTCGGCCATCGGCCGCCAGTCGACATCGAACCGCCAGGGGAGTGCGGGCTCCATCTCCCTCGCAGCCGCCGAACGCGCTCGGGCCGGATGGCGAGACGACGCGTCCCAGGCATATGGGCGGTATCAGGCGCTGCTGACCGACGAGGACGATGCCGTCGCGCGCGAGGTGGCCAGGATCGGCCTGCCGCTGAGCCACTACACCGAGTGGTACTGGAAGATCAACCTCCACAACCTGCTGCGGTTCCTGGAGCTCCGGATGGACAGCCATGCCCAGTACGAGATCCGGGCGTACGCAGCCGCCATCGGTGAGGTCGTCGCCGCCTGGGTGCCGTTGACCTGGGCGTCGTTCCTCGATCAGCGGTTCGGTGCCGCGATCATCTCGTCGAAGGCGCTGGGCGTGCTGCGCACCGAACTCGCCGGACGCTCGCTCGACCTGGAGGGCGCTGGCATGACCAGGGGCGACGCACGTGAGCTGCGCGAGACGCTGGGCCTGGAGCCGTCAGCGGGATAGCCAAAGCAGCCGGCGTTCGTGATGCTGACTCGGCCACCCAGGATTGGCTACCCGTGGACGGGGTACGTGGCGAGGTCCCAGAACCACACCGGATGGAGCGTCGTCACGTCCGGCGCGCGGTTGGAACGAAGGACGGTCCAGCGAGGGAAGAGCAGGGGAGCCCAGGGTGCATCGGCCATGACCTCGCGCTCGATACGCTGATACTCCGGGATCGCGGTCGCCATGTCCAGGATGGTCCGGGCATGGGCCGCCCGCACATCGACCGCCTCGTTGCAGTACCACGCGGAGTTGGAGCCGCCTTCGACCGCCGACGCGCACGACAGGATGGGGTCGATGAAGTCGGCTGGATCGGGGAAGTCCTGGAACCAGCCGCTGTACACCAGCGGCGCCTGGTGGGGTGTCGTGATGGTGCCCATGAAGGAGCCGAAGTCCAGGGCGTTGACCTGCACCTCGATGCCGATCTGGGCGAGGTCCGTGGCGATGGCCTCGGACGACAGGCGGCTGATCTCCGAATCGTCGGTGTACAGGGTCGTCGAGAAGCCGGTGTTGCCGGCCTGCGCCATCAGCGCCTGTGCCTGCTCCACGGAGTAGTCATAGGGCGCACAGGCAGGGTCGTGCCCAGGTAGGAGGGTCGGGAAGATGCAGTCAGCCACCGTGGCCCGGCCGTTCACGATGCGCACCTGGTTCTGCTTGTCGATCGCGTGGTTCACGGCCTGACGGACGAGCGGGTCGGCGAAGCGGCTGTCGGGGCCAGTGTCCATGGCAAGGTAGAACGTCTGGACGACGTCGGAGGACACGATCCGACCGGAGTAGGCCGGGTCCGTGGACACGCTGGGCCAGTCGGCCGCGGGGATCTGGTCGCCCATCAGGTCGAGCTGGTTCGACTCCGCCTGGAGCAACTGGTTCTCTGCTGTCACCCCGAAGCGCACCTCGATCGTGTCCGCCTTCGGGTAGCCGGCCCGCCAGTAGTGGGGGTTGCGCTGGAAGATGGCACGATCGTCCGGTGTGTAGGACTCCAGGACGTACGGACCGCTGCCGACCGGCGCCGCCGCGAAGGTGGCGGTATCAAGGCCGGCCAGGTCGGCCGGCACGATGGAGCCGAAGGGCATCGCCAGCGCGTTCAGGAATGTCCGGTCGGGGCGATCGAGCGTGATCGCGACCGTGTCGTCATCGACCGCGACGATGCCGCTCGCCTGCATGGTGGCACCCGACAACACGTCATCGGCACCGGAGATGACCGAGAGGAAGGCAGGCCCGACGGGCGACGGCGATGGCAGCAG
>JBBSOS010000081.1:0-9067 GCA_038259505.1 Candidatus Limnocylindrales bacterium
CGCCGATACGGCCGCAGGTCGCGTGCCAGGGTCGTTCGCGACGCCCGGATGACATCGACATGGTGATCGGTGTTCTCGATGGCGAGGCCGATGCCCGGGAAGTGTTTCATGGTCGCGAGGACGCCAGCGTCCGCGAGTCCCGAAGCGAACGCATCCGCAAGTCGTGCGGTCACGCCCGCATCGAAGCCGAACGTGCGGCCCTGCTGGTACATGAACGCGCTCGTCGATCGCGGGATATCGGCCACCGGGGCAAGGTCCACGTTGATACCTAGCTCGAGCAGGGCCTTCCCGGTGCGCCTGCCCTGTGAGCGCGCCACGTCCGCGCTGCCGATCTCGCCCATTCGCGGCACGGTGATGGTTGGGGGGATCCAGGGGACGCGCTTGACGGAGCCGCCCTCCTGGTCGATCGCGATGAGCAGCGGCGGCTGGCCGCCGGCCGTCGCCGCCCCCTGCAGGGTCCCGGTCAGCCTGCGTAACGCCGACCGCGTGGTCACGTCCGAGCCAAGCAGCACGATGCCGCCGATCTCACCCCGCTCGATGCGGCCGAGGAGCTTCCTGCTGGGCGTGCGGCTGTTCATGCGCACCAACAGCTTCTGGCCCACCATCCGGCCGATGTCGCTCCTGGACGGGACCGCGGGTGCATCCGCGGTCCGCTGGCAGTCCGCGATGAGCTGGCTCACCGTCGCCGCGACGCTCCGCAGCCACGCCCCGATGTCGGGGCCCGACACGATCGCGGATGGCTCCTGCCCGCGGGCGACCAAGGGCGATGCACCGGCAGCAGGGGGCAGCAGCGCGATCACGACCAGCAACGGCAGGATCCGGCGCAGGACCCATGAGCAGCGGTGCATGCGCACATGATGCGCGTCGACGGGCACGATGGCCTCGAACGGCCTCGCAACCGATCCGTACCGTTGCGCGGGACGGTCCGCCATGGCAGACTGGAAGGGACATGACACATCTGCTCGCCCTGAAGCCGAAGCGCTGGCGGCCCTGCCTGGAGGCACGGGTCTAGCAGGCCTCGCGCGGACGACGCGAAACGGGGCCTGCCGGGCAGGCTCCGAGGGTCGCAGCACCGAACGTACGGTGACTGCGGCTTTTTTGTTGGTGTCGGAGCCGAACTGGCGGGTCCCAGCCACGGGATACGAAGGGACATGGGGCACGATGCGAGCACTCCTCCTCGGCGCCGGCAACATGGGGCGCGCCATCGGCGCGGCCCTCGCCGCCCGGGGCGATACGGTCGTGGGCATGGTCGGGCGCGACCGGTCGTCGGCGACGCACGATTCGACGCACGATCCAATACCCGCGGATGTGGCTTTCGGGTTCTCCCACGGTGATGTCGTGCTCGACGACGCCCGGCTGGCGGCACGCTCGGGGGCACGGGTGCTGGTGGTCGGCACCACCGGCTGGGCACACGATCCGGAGACCGTTGTCGCGTTCGAGGATGCTGTCCGCGTGTCAGGGCTGCAGGTGGTCGTCGGGCCCACCTTCAGCGTTGGCGTGGTGCTCTTCAGCGCCCTCGCGGAGGACGCCGCGCGGCGCTTCGGTCGATTCGCGGCATACGACCCCTACGTCTTCGAGTGGCATCGCCGGACCAAGCCCGATCGCCCGTCCGGCACGGCCGATGCCATCGCGGCCCGGATGCTGCCGCATCTCGAGCACAAGCGTCGGGCGCGTCTGGCCGAGGGCCAGGGCGCGCCGGATCCCGAGACGCTGGAGGTGGTGTCACTCCGCGCCGGCGCCTCTCCCGGGATGCACGTCGTGGGTTTCGACGCTCCGGGCGAGTCGATCGAGTTGCGGGTCACCGCGAGGGATCGCTCCGCATACGTGGCAGGGGCCCTGCTCGCCGCAGATACGCTGCTCGACCATCCCCGACCAGCCGGCGTCATCACCTTCGAGCAACTGCTCTCCGAACTGACCACCATCGACACCACCAGCACACCAGGAGACGACCGATGAACCAGACCACCGATGCGACGACCACGCTCACCCTCCGGGGCGCCTTCACGGCGCTCGTGACCCCCTTCACCCGCGATGGCTCGCTCGACGAGACGGCCTTCACACGGCTCGTGGAGCGGCAACTGGACCTGGGTATCGACGGCCTGGTGCCCTGCGGCACGACCGGGGAGTCGCCCACCACGACCCACGATGAGGACGACCGACTCGTCGGCCTGACGGTCGCAGCGGTCGCCCGACGCGGCCTGACCGGCCAGGTGCCCGTGATCGCGGGCACGGGCTCCAACAACACCGCGACCGTCGTGGCAGCCACCCGGCGCGCCAGGGAGCTGGGTGCCGACGCAGCCCTGGTGGTCGCGCCCTACTACAACAAGCCCGACCAGCGGATGCTGGAGGCGCACTACCGCACCGTGGCCGACGAGGGCGGCCTGCCGGTCGTGGTCTACAACGTCCCGGGTCGCACATCCTGCAACGTGGACGCCGCGACCCTGATGCGACTGGCCGAGCATCCCGGCATCATCGCGGTCAAGGAAGCATCCGCGAACCTGGAACAGATCATGACCATCCTGCGGGACCGACCGAGCGGATTCTCGGTGCTGTCGGGCGATGACTCCTGGACGTACCCGTTGCTGGCGCTGGGTGGCGACGGGGTCGTCTCCGTGGCATCCAACGAGATCCCCGCAGAGATGGCGCGCCTGTGCACCCTGGCACGCGCTGGCGACTGGACCGGCGCGCGGGCGCTCCACGAGCGACTCCTGGACCTGATGCGCATCAACTTCATCAGCCCCAACCCGGTCCCCGTGAAGGCCGCCCTCGCCGAGATGGGGCTCATCGAGGATGTCCTGCGCCAGCCCCTGCTGCCGCTCGTCGATGAGCTGCGACCCCGCCTGCGGGCGGCGCTCGCAGCCGTGGGTGCCCTGCCCGCGACCGAGTCGCTGGTGGCGGCGTGAGCGACGTCCTGGCCCAGCTGACGGTCGCGGACCTGCGCGACGAGATCGAATCCCTGGCCGTCCGCTGGCCTGTGACCGGGTCATCCCCGGACGGCGCGCTCATCACAGCGACCGGTCGGGCCATCGCGCGCCTCGTGGACGCGCTCGAGTCCGGGGAAGCGCGGGCCGCGGAGCCCGATGCTGATTCGCCCGGTGGCTGGCGGGTCAATACCTGGGTCAAAACGGGCATCCTGCTCGGCTTCCGCATGCCGGGGATGCGCGACTATCGCGACGGCCCCATCCTGGCCGCCCGGGACCGGGTCGCGTACGGCCTCCTGGACCTTCTTGAGAGCCCCGCTGCCCGTGCCGCATCGGACGCCGGCACGCCTTGGCGCGTGGTCCCCGGCGGCACGACCGCGCGGTCGGGCGTCCACCTCGGCGCCGGTGTCACCATCATGCCGCCGGCGTACCTGAACGTCGGCGCCTGGGTGGGCAGGGGCACCATGATCGATTCGCACGCCCTGGTGGGATCATGTGCCCAGGTGGGTGCGCGGGTCCATCTGTCGGCCGCGGTCCAGGTCGGTGGCGTGCTCGAGCCTGCCGGGGCACGGCCAGTGGTGGTGGAGGACGATGCGTTCGTGGGTGGCGGCTGTGGGCTGTACGACGGGGTCGTCGTGGGCACCGGTGCCGTGCTCGGCGCCGGCGTGGTGCTGACCGGTCAGTCGCGGCTGGTCGACCTGACCGACGAGCGGGAGATCCAGGGGACACCCGAGTCACCGCTCGTCATCCCGGCAGGCGCGGTCGTCGTCCCGGGCTCGCGACCTGCTGGCGGCGCATGGGCGGCAGCGAATGGTATCGCCCTCGCCGCGCCGGTCATCGTGAAGCACCGTGACGCCGGAACGGACGCGCGCGTGGCACTCGAAGCGGCGCTCCGATGACCGTCATCGCGCCGCCCATGGTCGACCAGCATCCGCACATCGAGGTGGGCAGGACCGTGGCTGGCCAGGACCCCACGATGCTCCTTCGGGACCACGGCAGCCCGCTCTATGTCTACGACCTGGATGTGATCACTGCCCGGGTGTCGCTCCTGCGAGCTGCGCTACCCGCCACGGTCGAGGTGGCCTATGCGGTCAAGGCCAACCCCTCGTCGGCGGTGCTGCGCCGGCTGGCGGGGCTGGGTGTCGGCGCGGACATCGCGTCGGCGGGGGAGCTCGCCGCGGTCACGCGCGCCGGTTTTGACATGCGCAGGGTCATCTTCACGGGCCCCGGCAAGACCGACGCCGAGCTGGCCGCGGCCATCCGCGCGGGCGTGCGCGCGATCACCATCGAGTCGCTCGAGGAGCTCGACGTGGTGCTCGAGCTGGCCCCGCTGGCCGGTCGACACCAGGGCCTCGTGCTCCGGCTCACGGCCGAGGAGATGAGCCGGGGTGCCGAGGGGACGCCCATCATCGGTGCCGGCGGCGCCTCCAAGTTCGGGCTCCTGCGCGACGAGCTCGACGAAGCCGTCGATCGGTTGCTCCTCGCGGGTGCCATCGGCGGTCAGGGATCGCCCTACGAGCTGCTGGGCCTGCATGCGTTCGGCGCATCCAACGTCCGTGATGCCGACCGCCTGGTCGATGGCATCCGGTGGCTCGCCCAGCAGGCGGAGGATGTCGCTCGCCGACATGGGCAGCGTTTCGGATTGCTCGACGCGGGTGGCGGGCTGGGCATCCCGTATCGGGACGACGAGGCGCCCCTGGACCTCGATTACCTCGGCCGGGGGATCGAGGCGGAGGTCGGTACCTGGCCGTCGCGCGCCGGTCTTGCCGGTACGCGACTCCTGCTGGAGCCGGGCCGGTTCCTCGTGGGCCCCGCAGGCGCGTACCTGGCGCGCGTCGTGCGGACCAAGTCCCGCGGCGGCCGGACGATGGTCATCACCGACGGCGGCATCCATCACCTGCTGCGACCGGCGCTCATCGGCGAGGCGCAGCGCATCGTCGCGGCGGGTGCGGCGGCTGGTCGCACGGGCACGGTGCCGGCGTCGGTCGTGGGACCGCTGTGCACGGGCCTGGATATGCTTGCGGCCGAGGTGGACCTGCCGGAGCCGGTGCCGGGGGACGTGCTCGCGGTGCTCGACGCGGGTGCCTATGGCTTCACCGAGTCGATGCCCCTGTTCCTGTCCCATCCCGTGCCCGCGGAGGTGGCCGTGTCGGCTGGTATCGCACGCGTGGCGCGGCTCCGCCAGGAGCCGTCGACAGGAGCAGCCGCCTCGATCTGGTGAAGTCCCTCGGCAGGGGTGGTCGGCCCGCGGGTCAGAGACCGAGTCGTTGCGCGGCCGAGGCCAGCTCTGCGGCAACACGAGCGGGCGCGGTGCCGCCCACGACATCGAACCGCGCGAGCGCACCGGTCACGGACGCCGCTGCCTGGACCCGCTCCGCGATGTCCGGTTCCTGTGCCAGCCGAGTGGCGTTCGGTTCCCCGGCCGCCACCAGGGCGTCCCTGACTCCTGCGGCCGGCAGCATGTCCAGGGTGCACCCGGTCGACTCCGCGATGCCCACCATGCTGCCCACGATGCCGTGCGCCGTCCGGAACGGCACGCCCAGCTCGACGAGCGCATCCGCCACGGCAGTGGCCGTGGTGAAGCCGTCGCCGGCGGTGGCGCTCATGCGCGCCCCATCGATGCGCATCCCGGCGACCATCCCGGCCATCACCCGCAGCGATGACTCCAGGGTCCGGAAGGCGGCGAACAACGGCGGCTTGTCCTCCTGGAGGTCGCGCTGATAGCTCGCCGGCACGCCCTTGAGCAGGGTGATCGCCCCGGTTAGTTGTCCGATCATCCCGGCCGTCCGGCCCCGGATGAGCTCGGCGGGATCAGGATTGCGCTTGTTGGGCATCATCGACGACCCGGTCGAGAAGGCATCTGACGGGCGCAGGTAGCCGAAGCGTGGGTTCGACCACCAGACGATCTCCTCCGCGAGGCGCGACAGGTGGACCATCGTGAGGGCCGCCCCGGCGATCGACTCGACCACGAAGTCCCGGTCGCCCACCGCGTCGATGGAGTTGCGACTCACCCTGCTGAAGCCCAGCTCCGCCGCGACCGACTCGCGGTCGAGCGGGAAGCCGGCACCCGCCAGCGCACCCGAGCCGAGCGGTGAGACGTCCGCGCGACGCGCAGCGTCCGCGAACCGGCCACGGTCGCGCTCCGCCATCTCGACATAGGCCAGTAGATGGTGCGCGAACAGGACCGGCTGGGCCGGCTGGACATGGGTGTGCCCGGGCATGATGACGTCCGGGTGTCGCTGGGCGAGGCCGACCAGGGCCCGCTCGTGGTCGACGATCGCCGTATCCAGGTCCGTGATGCGGCGTCGCAGCCACAACCGCAGGTCCGTGGCGACCTGGTCGTTCCGCGAGCGGCCCGTGTGCAGCTTGCCGGCCACGGGACCGATGCGCGCCGCGAGCGCCATCTCGAGGTTGAGGTGGACGTCCTCGAGCGCCGGGTCCCAGGCGAGCGTGCCTGCGTCGATCTCGCCCTCGAGACCGTGCAGGCCATCGATGAGGACCCGGGCCTCGTCGGGTGTCAGCAGCCCCGCGCGGGCCAGGCCGCCGACGTGCGCGATGGAGCCCCGCAGGTCGTCGCGTGCCAGCTCGGCGTCCACCTCGATGGACCTGCCGAACTCGGCTGCCAGGTCGTCAGGGGCCTCGCTGAACCGTCCGCCCCACGCTTGCATCAGCCCGCGTCAGCCGGCCGCGGCCCTGGCCGCTCCGTCGGTGATGGTCACCGACAGCTCCGGCAGCAATGGTCGCGTCCAGCTCCAAGCAGATCCGTGGCGCGCCGCCTCGGTCTTGAGTGGGAGTCCGAAGATGCGGATGAAGCCCACCGCCGCCGCGTGGTCGAAGGCATCCTCTGCGTCATAGGTGGCGAGGGCCCGGTCGTACAGCGAATCGTCGCTGCGGCGACCCACGATGACGGCACTGCCATGGTCGAGCCGCAGCCGGACCTCACCGTTGACGACCCGCTGGGAGGATGCGATGTACTCCCGAAGGTCGCGATGGAGCGCGGAGAACCAGACCCCGTCGTACGTCGCCTGTGCCAGCTCGTCGCTGACCAGTCGATTGAATCGCAGTTGCTCCTTGGACAGGGTCAGGCTCTCCAGCGCGGCATGGGCGATGTGCAGGATAGTGGCGGCAGGCGCCTCGTAGATCTCCCGGCTCTTGATACCCACGAGCCGATCCTCGACATGGTCGATGCGGCCCACGCCGTGACGACCACCGAGCGCGTTCAGCCGTTCCACGAGCTCCACGGGTGCGATGGTCTCCCCGTCCAGGCCGACCGGGACGCCGCCCTCGAACCGGATGATCAGCTCGGTCGGGATCTCCGGTGCGGCACCCGGGTCCACGGTCCACTCGTAGACGTCTGCCGGTGGCGTCTGCCAGGGATCCTCGAGCACGCCCGTCTCGATCGAGCGACCCCACAGGTTGTGGTCCACGGAGTAGGGCGACGTCTTGGTGATGGGGATCTCGATGCCCCGCTCGATGGCGTAGTCGATCTCCTGCTCCCGCGACAGGCCCATGCCCACCCGCATGGGCGCAACGACCTCGAGCTTCGGGTCGAGCGCCCGGACGGCGACATCGAAGCGCACCTGGTCGTTGCCCTTGCCCGTGCAGCCATGGGCGACTGCGTCCGCTCGCTCTCGCTCGGCGACCTCGACGAGGAGCTGCGCGATGAGTGGTCGCGCCAGGGCCGTGGCAAGGGGATAGATGCCCTGGTACCGGGCGTTGGCCTGCAGGCTGGGGAACACGAACTGGCGCACGAACCGGTCACGACCGTCGACGACGTAGGCCTTGCTCGCTCCGGCGGACATCGCGCGCTCGGCGACACCCTCGCGCATGGAGCCGCCGCCCACATCGACCGTCAGGGTGATGACCTCGGCGTCATGCTGCTCGCGCAGCCAGGCGACCGCGACCGACGTGTCCAGACCGCCCGAATAGGCGAGCACGACCTTGTTCACGAGTGGAGACCTCCGATGGGCGCGAACCGGGGACCGCGACCCCGATGGCATCGGCATCGCGCTGCGCCGCATGATGGACGAGATGGTCGTCGGGCAGGCCCGGCGCCGGGAGACAGTGCCGGCGCATGTCGCGGATCTCAGTCCTGCATTAACATGCGCTCGAGTCGCTAGTATTGCATATCCATGCAACACCTGCCACGCAGAGGGATGATGTCCGCGAGCGACCCCGCCGGGAGTCCCAGGTACCTGTCTGTCGCCGACCTCGATCCGACCGGCATCACGGATCTGCTCGCCATGGCCGCGGCCCTCAAGTCGGGCGACCTGCTCCGGGCCTCGCCCCCCCCGTTGGCAGACCGGTCGGTGGCGCTCATCTTCCAGAAGCCGAGCCTGCGGACCCGGGTCAGCTTTGAGGTCGGCATCTCGCGACTGGGTGGGACACCCGTCGTGCTCGTGGGGGAGGAGGTCGGCCTGGGCTCCCGGGAGGCGCCGCGCGACGTGGCCCGCACGCTCGAGCGGTATGTGGACGCGATCGTGGCACGCGTGTTCGAGCATTCCCTGCTCGAGGACCTGGCAGCGGCCAGCCGGGTGCCGGTGATCAACGCGCTGTCGAACACGGAGCACCCATGCGAGGCGCTCGCGGACCTCATGGCCCTGGGCGAGCACCTGGGCGATCTTGCCGGACGCCAGTTGGTCTATCTCGGTGACGGCAACAACGTCGCCGCGTCGCTCATGCTTGCCGGCGCGTCCGTGGGGTTGCATGTGCGCATCGTCGGCCCTCGCGGGTACGGGCCGGATGCAGGCATCGTCGCCCAGGCACGCTCCATCGGAACCCGCACCGGCGCCAGGATCGAGCTGGGGGACGACGCGGTGGCAGGGGTGGAGGGTGCCGACGCGGTCTATACCGACGTGTGGGCGAGCATGGGCCAGGAATCCCAGGCGGAACGACGCCGCGACATCTTCCGCCCCTACGCCATCACGCCGGCGCTCATGGGGCACGCGCCCGACGCTTGGGTCATGCACTGCCTGCCGGCACATCGCGGGGAGGAGATCGCATCGGAGGTGCTCGACGGTCCCCGGAGCATCGTGTTCGAGCAGGCCGAGGACCGGCTGTGGACCCAGATGGCCCTGCTCCTCCGCTTGATGCGATCCGACCTGACCTGACGGCGCTGTCCGCCGGCGGCGACCGCGGCCGGGACC